>NZ_BACZ01000030.1 GCF_000333375.1 Curtobacterium sp. B18 | reverse complement strand
TGCGCGGCCCGGGCCCGTTCGCGAAAGTTGGGGAGCCCGTCCGGCCAGCCCTCCGGGTCGGGCCCGCTCCGGACCGCCTCGTACGTGTCCGCGACGAACGCGGCGAACGCGTCGAGGTAGCCCTGCGGGTGCCCGGCCGGTACGACCGCCAGCCGGCGCTGGTCCGGGACACCGAGCGACGGGTCCCGCACGACGATCTGCGCACCCCGCTCGTTGCCGAACCACGCCGACTCCGGCTGTTCCTGGTCGAAGGCGGCGGACCCGCGGGTGCCGTCCACCTCGAACCACAGCCGGTTCTTCCGACCGGACGCGACCTGCGAGATGACCACGTTGCCGATGCGCCCGGCGCCGGTCCGGAAGGTCGCGACGGCGGTGTCCTCGGTCGTCACCTCGGCGCGCTGCGAGGCGTCGGCGACCGGGTCGGGATCGGGGGAGCCGGAGAACGACGGACCGGACGCCGCCGGCCTGGTCGGGTAGACGATGTCGGTCGCCGCGGACACCGACGCGAACCGCTCACCCGTGACGAACTCGACCAGGTCGCACCAGTGCGACCCGATGTCGGCGAACGCCCGCGAGAGGCCGCCGGACCCCGCGTCGACCCGCCACGAGGACGCGTCCTCGTCGAGCATCCAGTCCTGCAGGTAGTGGCCGTGCACAGCGAGGAGTCGTCCGAGGTCGCCGTCGGCGATGCGACCGCGGATCTCGCGGATGATCGGGTGGTAGCGGTACACGAACGGCACGGTCGCGACGACACCGGCCCGACGAGCGGCCTCGACCAGTTCGTCGGCCTCGGCGGTGTCCATCGCGAGCGGCTTCTCGCAGACCACGTTGATGCCGGCGGAGACGACCGCGAGCGCCTGCGGGTGGTGCTGGTCGTTCGGCGTGCAGACGTGCACGACGTCCGGAGCGTCCGCGATCACCTCGTCGAGCGACGCGTAGCCACGGGGGAGGTCGAGCTGCGCGGCGACCTGCTCGGAACGGGACGGACTCCGGCCGAGCACACCGAGGACCTCGGCCCCGGCCGCGCGGGCTGCCCGCGCGTGGACCCCGGCGATCATGCCGGTCCCGACCACGGCGACGCGCAGGCGTCGCTCTCCGTACCCACTGCTCATGGTGCTCCCTCGCGCCGGACTGGACCCACCGTACCGACGACTCCCGGCCACACGCCGGAACGCGTGAGTACGTTCTGGGGCATGTCGAGCCTCCAGACCTCCCTGCTCATCCTCGGTGCCAGCGGCGACCTGTCCAAGCGACTGCTGCTGCCGGGCCTCGCCACCCTCCTCGAGGTGAAGGACGACTGGGACGTCCAGCTCGTCGGCGCCGGTGTGGAGGACATCTCGGACGCCGACTGGAAGGCGCAGGTCCGGACGTCCTTCGAGAACGCGCAGGCGTCGAAGAACGAGGAGGACGAGGGGGCTGGCGACGGTGGTGAGCACCTCAGCAAGCGACTCCTCGACGTCATCGACGCCTCGAGCTACCGCAAGGCCGACGTCACCGACGCGGACGACCTGCGCGCCCTGCTCGGCGTGTGCGAGCACGACCCCGCGATCTACTTCGCGCTGCCGCCCGCCGTGACCGAGAAGAGCTGCGAGGTGCTCAAGGACCTCGACCTGCCGTCGGGGACCCGTCTGGCGCTCGAGAAGCCGTTCGGCACCGACGCCGAGAGCGCCGAGCACCTGAACGACGTCCTGCACTCGTTCCTCCCGGAGGAGCGGATCCACCGTGTCGACCACTTCCTCGGCCGCTCCACCGTCCTGAACCTGCTCGGCCTGCGGTTCGCGAACCGCATCATCGAACCGCTGCTGTCGTCCGCGCACGTCGCCCGCGTCGACATCGTCTACGACGAGACGCTCGGCCTCGAGGGGCGTGCGCGCTACTACGACAAGGCGGGCGCGCTCGTCGACATGATCCAGAGCCACCTGCTGCAGGTGATGGCCGTGGTCGCGATGGAGGCACCCGCCTCGATCGACGCGGACGACCTGCGCACCCAGAAGGAGCTCGTGCTCCGTGCCGTCCGGCCCTGGGGCGGCGACGTCGTCGCGGCCGGCAAACGTGCCCGGTACACCGCTGGGACGATCGGCGACCGCTCGCTGCCGTCGTACACCGACGAGGACGGCGTGGACCCGGACCTCGGCACCGAGACGCTCGCACAGCTCACCCTCGAGATCGCGAACTGGCGCTGGGCCGGTGTGCCGTTCACGCTCCGCTCCGGCAAGGCCCTCGCCGCGCAGCGTCGCGAGATCGTCATCACCTTCAAGGACTCGCCGCACGTGCCGGTCGGTCTCACCGGCGCCGAACTGCCGGACCGGCTCCGGATCTGGATCGCTCCCGACGAGATGCAGCTCGAGCTGAACGTGAACGGTGCCGGCGACCCGTACTCGATCGACCACACGAGCCTCGACGTCACCTTCAACCCCGGACGGCTGAGCGCCTACGGCGAGGTGCTGGCCGGCGTGCTCGAGGGTGACGCGACCCTCTCCGTCCGCGGGGACAGCGCCGTGCAGGGGTGGAAGGTCGTGGAGCCGTTCCTGCAGGCGTGGCGCAGCGGGAAGACACCGCTGGACGACTACGCCGCGGGCTCCGAGGGACCCGTTTCCTGGGACAACATCGACTGCTGACGGTCCGCGCGGCGTAGGTTCCGAGGCGTGACCACGATCGACGACGTCCTGCAGACCGTTCCCGAACCCGCCGGAGCCGACGTGCGCGTCGACGCCGTCCGCTACGACCACGAGGGCACCGCGTTGCTCGGCGTGCTGGCGAAGGACGCCGCGATCGCGGGCCGACGCCCGGCCGTCCTCGTCGTGCACGACTGGCACGGCGTGAACGAGCACGTCGAGGCCCGCGTGACGATGCT
>NZ_BACZ01000031.1 GCF_000333375.1 Curtobacterium sp. B18 | reverse complement strand
CTCCCGTCCGTCAGCCGGTCAGGTCGGTCAGCCGAACAGGCTCCGCAACCACGCGATCAGCGCGGCGAGCGCCGCGAGCGCGTCGGCGACGGTGTGCCCGCCGTGTCCGGGACCGCCGTGACCGGGGTCGCCACCGTGCCCGGGGTTCCCACCGCCGGGGGTGCCGACGCCCGGCAGGTCGATGCCCACCACGACCGGGTCGTGGTCGCTCGCCCGGTAGACGTCGTCGCGGTACAGGTCGGTGACGTTGTAGTCGTAGCGGCTGTACTCGAGGCCGACCGACTCGACCGAGTTGATGTTCCAGATGTCCACGCCCGTGACGGTCCCCACCGCAGCAGGAGACGCGAACACGTGGTCGAGCGACCCGCTCAGCCCACCGAAGACGTAGGACCACTCCGCCGCGTCCTCGGTCGGGCCGAGGTCGGTGTAGCCGGCGTCCTCGAGGGCGACGACCGGATCCTCCTCGCTGTAGGCGTTGAAGTCGCCGAGCATGAACACCTTGTCGGTCCGCGCCTGGCGCTGCATCGCGGTCGAGAACGTCACGAGCGCCTTCGCCTGCTCGACGCGCGAGTGGTTCGACGCACCCTGCCCGTCGCCCTGGTCGGCGTCGACGCCCTCGCCGGAGCCCTTCGACTTGAAGTGGTTCGCGATGACGAGGAAGGTGTCCTTCGCGCTCGGCTTCTGCGCACCCTTGCCCTTGCCGGGCTTCGTCGTGACCGGGGCGAAGGCCTGTGCGAGCGGCTGCCGGGCGTTCGTGAACGCCGTCGAGTCGGTCAGGATCGTCGACGAGCCGACCGGCTGCACGCGGTCCTTCTTGTAGATGAGCGCGAGCCGGATGACGTCCTCGCTCGACGGCAGCTTCGACGGCGACTTCGCGTACGCCCAGGTGTCCTTGCCGGTCGCGGCGTTGAGCGCGGCCACGAGGGTCGCCACCGCCGCGTCACGGTCCTGGCCGAAGCGCGCGGAGTTCTCGATCTCCTCGAGCGACACGACGTCGGCGCCGAGCCCGTTGATCGCCTTGACGATCTTCACCTGCTGGCGAGCGAGGTCGTCGGCGTTCGCGGCACCGCGTGCGTCGCAGCCCCCGCGGACGGTCACGGGGTCGCCGTCACGGTCGGTGTAGTACGTGCAACCGGTGAGCTGGTCGCCCGTCGTCGGGAAGTAGTTCAGGACGTTGAACCCGGCGAGCCGGATGTCCCCGCC
Organism: Curtobacterium sp. B18; assembly: GCF_000333375.1. Lineage (GTDB taxonomy): Bacteria > Actinomycetota > Actinomycetes > Actinomycetales > Microbacteriaceae > Curtobacterium. The sequence continues at coordinate 3,758 of NZ_BACZ01000031.1, read as the reverse complement.
GACGTCCTCCGGCGCCGCCGTGCGGACGTTCGAGAACGACACCGGCAGGTCGGCGGCCGGGGTGGCGCCGGTGATCGGCGTCGTCGGCTGGAACTTCCACGAGTCGTTCCGGTAGTCGAGGACGACCGGCTCGCGGAAGGTCGCGGCGGCGCCGACGGTGACCGGGCCCTGCGTGAGCCACGACACCGGGATCGACTGGTTCGCCGCGCTGAGGAAGTTCGTGCTGGCACCGTCGTCGAGGACGACCTTGCGCGCCGCGTTGTCCGCGGTCACGGCAGCGGCCGCGGCACTGCCGGGACGGGCGACCTCGGTCGGCTGGAGCAGACGCTGCTTCCCCGATGCCAGCACGATCTCGCCGTACTGGTTCGTCGTGTAGTTGTCGGCGACCGTGTAGTCGCCCTGCGGTTGGACGAGCATGCTCTCGAGCGACTCGCGCTGCGCGTCGGTGCGCGGGAAGGCGAGGGTCGCCGGGACCGGCTGGACGACGCCCGCGGCCGGGAGCTTCGTCAGTCCGGCGGCGGTCGGGACCGTCAGCTCGGTCAGGCCGTTGAACTCGGACACCGTGCCGGTCAGGCGCACCGCGTCACCGATCGCCACGCTGCCGACGGTCGCCGACGAGTAGACGAAGACGGCGTCCGACGCGGTGTGCGTCCCGAGGTCGAGCGCGCCACCGGTGCCGGCGGTCTGGATCGTGTAGCCCGAGAAGCCGCCGGTGGCGTACACCGCGGTGACGACGCCGTCGGTCGTGACGGCCTTGCCCGCGTACGGCGAGGTGTCCGTGGTCCCCTGCAGCTGGGCGATCGTGACCCGCTCGGCCGGGGTCGTCCCGCCGTCGCCGGGATCGGTCGGGTCCGTGGGGTCGGTCGGGTCGGTCGGCTGCGTGGTCTCGCCCGCGGCGTTCTCCGGCGTGACGGTGCTCGTCACCGAGAAGTCGGCCGCGTTCGAGTCGGTGTCGGTCGTGCCCGTGCGGGTCAGGGCGTCCGGCACGGAGTTCGCCGTGCCGGCCTTCGCGACCGCGGTCTCGAACGTGTTCGAGGTGCCGTAGCCGAGCAGGTCGACGACGCCGGGGGTGCCCGTCGTCACCGCGCCGGCGGGCAGGCTGAGCGCGGTGGCCTGGTCGGCCAGGACGAGGGTGCCGGTCGACCCTGACGGGTTCAGCCCGGTGACGGCGTCCGGCTCCGGGAGCGCCTCACCGTTCGTGCCGTTCGAGCCCATCTGCACGAGGTAGGTGCCGTGTGCGGGGACGGAACCGGCGAGCTTGCCGACCGCGGGTGCACCGGTGCTGGTCGCGGCGCGGTACTGCACCGACCAGCCGTCGACGCTGACGGGGCTGTCGGTGGGGTTGCCGAGCTCGACGAACTTGTTCGTGAACGGCTGGTTCGCGCTGCCGCCCTTGAGGTAGGCCTCCTCGATGACGAGGCCCGTCCCCTGGGGGTTCGCGGCGGCCGTGGAGACGGAGACGAGCGGAGCGGCGACGAGCGCGGCTGCAGCGGTGGCGCACAGCAGAGTGCGCCCGACGGATCTGTGCATGCCGGCACGCTACCGACCTGCGGGGCCCCACAGGTTTCCGGCGGGTGAACGATCCGTTCCACCCCTGATCGGGGGCAGCCCGTCAGGCGCCGATCGGCACCCACGCCGACCCGACGCGGTGCACGGCGGGGCCGTGTCCCGGCAGCAGGATCTCCGGCACCGGCAGTGCCCGAGCCGACTCGACGGCGCGCGCCTGGTCGGCGGTGAAGAACGGCGTGATCATCCGCGGGCGCGGGGACCAGGACGCCGGCTGCGTGTCGTGCCGGCTGACGACCGCGTCCCCGGTGACGATGGCGTTCGCCGCGGGCAGCAGGTAGGCGGTGGAGCCGTCGGTGTGCCCGGCGGCGGGCGTCGGCGCGATCGCCCGTCCGGCGAAGTCCGCGCCGGTGAACGCCCGCGCGGTCGGCACGACGGTCGGGCGCAGGGCGTCGGACAGGATCGCGCGGGCGAGCCACCGGAGGACCCGTGGCGCCGCGAGTCGACCACCGATCTCGGCCGGGGTGACCTGCTGCCTGGCGGGTCCGCGCACGTTGTCGAGCTCGTCGGCGTGCGCGAGCACCTCGACGTGCGGGTACCGCTCGAGGATGCCCGGGATCCCGCCGACGTGGTCGACGTGCCCGTGCGTGACGTACACCCGGCGCAGGTCGTCGAGCTCGTGGCCCGCGTACCGCACGGTGTCGAGCACGAGGTCGGTGTCGGCCGGGTAGCCGGCGTCGATCAGTGCGACGCCGTCCTCCTCGGCGAGGACGACCCAGTTCGACACGGGTCCCTCGACGAACACCACCCCGGGTGCGACGGACACGACGGAACGGGGTTCGCGGGAGCTCATCCCCCGACGCTACCGCCGTCGTCGGACGTACCGCGTCGCGCCCGGGTCTGTGCGGCGCGGGCCACCAGCTCGTCGTCGGCCGGGTACCCGACCTCGGTGAGGGTCAGGCCCTTCGCGGGCGCGACCTTGAACTCGCTCGTCCGGGTCTCGGCGACGCGCAGCTCCTCGAGCCGGTCCGCGCCGAAGCGGCCCTCGCCGACGGCGATGGTCGCCCCCACCATCGCCCGCACCATGGAGTGGCAGAAGGCGTCGGCCTGGAGGCGCGCCACCAGCACGCCGTCCGGCTCGCGGTCCCAGCGGAACTCCTGCAGGGTCCGGATCGTCGTCGCCCCCTCGCGCGGCTTGCAGAACGTCGCGAAGTCGTGCAGCCCCAGCAGCCGCAGCGCACCGCGCTCCATCGCCGCCGGGTCCAGCCGCGTCGGGTGCCAGACCGTGTGCCCCCGCCGACGTGGATCGCGCGGGGCGTCGGCGTCCGCGATCCGGTACGAGTAGCGCCGCCAGAGCGGGGAGAACCGGGCGTCGAACCCGTCCGGCGCGACCGTGGCCCCTGTGACGACGACGTCCCCCTCCGGTGCCGCGATGCCGTTCACGCGCTTGACCAGTCCGTCCAGCGGCGAGCGCCCCGATCCCCGCTTGGCAGCAAGCGCGTCCCACTGCGCCGGCGTGAGGTCGAGGTGGGCGACCTGACCGGTCGCGTGCACGCCGGCGTCGGTGCGTCCGGCCACGGTGAGCAGCGGCGGTTCGCCCCACCGGGTGAAGACGGTGGCGAGCGCCGCTTCGAGCGCGCCCTGCACGGTCCGGAGGCCGGGCTGCCGGGCCCACCCGGAGAACGCGGCACCGTCGTAGGCGATGTCCAACCGCAGCCGCACGCCACCAACGTCACCGCCGCCCTGCGGGCCTGCCGTCTCGTCCACCAGGCCACCGTACCGGGGCCGGACCGCGCCTCCCGGCCCCGTGCTGACACGCACCCCGACCCGGCGTCAGCGCCACGTCAGTGCCGCGTGAGCGCCCGACGGCAGCATCGTCCTCGACATCGACGAACGGCGTCGAGTCCGAACGGAAGGAACGAGCGCATGACCACCACGCCGCTCGCGGTCGAGGCCACCGGCCTCGTCAAGGTCTTCGGGACGAACCGTGCGGTGGACGGTGTCGACCTCCGTGTGGAGGCCGGCACGGTCTACGGCGTGCTGGGGCCGAACGGCGCCGGCAAGACCACCACGATCTCGATGCTCGCGACGCTGCTCACGGCGGACGCCGGCGAGGCCCGCATCTTCGGGCGGGACGTCCGGCGCGAGGCGCAGGCCGTCCGCTCCCTCATCGGCGTGACCGGCCAGTACGCCAGTGTCGACGAGACGCTCAGCGCGACCGAGAACCTCGTCATCTTCTCGCGCCTGCTCGG
>NZ_BACZ01000032.1 GCF_000333375.1 Curtobacterium sp. B18 | reverse complement strand
CCTCCCGTCTGTACGCTCGTCCCCATGCCGATCACGGAAGCCACCGTCGCGCACCCGACCCCCTTCGTGGAGATCCCGCGGCGCGAGTGGTCGCAGCTCGCACCGAGGGAGCACCTCTCCCTCACCGAGACCGAGATCGTGCAGCTGCGCGGCCTCGGTGACCGCCTCGACATGCAGGAGGTGCAGGAGGTCTACCTCCCGCTCTCCCGCCTGCTGACCCTGTACGCGGCCGGAGCGCGGGACCTGCACGCGTCGACGTCGGCGTTCCTGGGCGACCGCGCCGGGCGGACCCCGTTCGTGATCGGCGTCGCCGGCTCGGTGGCCGTGGGGAAGTCCACCGTCGCCCGCCTGCTCCGCGAGCTGACGAAGCGGTGGCCGGACACCCCCCGCGTCGAGCTCGTCACGACCGACGGCTTCCTGTACCCGAACGTCGAGCTCGAGCGGCGCGGCATCATGGACCGCAAGGGCTTCCCGGAGTCCTACGACCGCCGCGCCCTGCTGCGCTTCGTCAGCCAGGTGAAGAGCGGCGCCGCCGAGGTCCGCGCGCCGTACTACTCGCACCTCGTGTACGACATCGTGCCGGACGCCGAGATCGTCGTGCGACAGCCGGACATCCTCATCGTCGAGGGCCTCAACGTGCTCGCACCGCCGGTGCACGGACGGCTGGCGCTGTCCGACCTGTTCGACTTCACGATCTACGTCGACGCGAAGACCAAGGACATCGAGGCCTGGTACGTCGACCGGTTCCTCGCCCTGCAGGAAGAGGCCTTCGCGAGCCCGGACTCGTTCTTCCACCGGTTCGCCTCGCTCTCGCGCGAGGACGCGGTGCGGACGGCGACCGAGGTGTGGCGGGCGATCAACGAGCCGAACCTCATCGAGAACGTGTTGCCGACGCGCTCCCGGGCGACGCTCGTGCTGAAGAAGGCGGCCGACCACAAGGTGAGTTCGGTGCTCCTCCGCAAGATCTGACGCGCGGGGGCGGGCGCGGCGGGCGCGGCGCGTGGCGCCGCCGCCGGCAGGACGCGACGACGAACCACGGATCCGACGTCGAACCAGGCGCGGGGGCTGGTGCGATGTCGCATCCGTGGTTCGACTCGGCTCGGCCGGGGCGGGGGCGGGGCGGCCGACGCCCGGGCCGCCGCCGCGGCTACGCGCCGCCGAGCGGCCCGCGCGGCTACGCGCGGTCGAGCGTCAGCCGCGCGCGCACGACGTCGGCGAGCTCCTCGGCGACGCGCTCGGCATCGGCCTGGGAGGCCGCCTCGACCATGACCCGCACGACGGGCTCGGTACCGGACGGCCGGAGCAGCACCCGGCCCGTGTCCCCGAGCTCGGTCGTCGCAGCGGCCACGGCGTCCTGCACGCCTTGGTCGGCCAGTCCGTGCCGATCCACACCCCGCACGTTCACGAGCACCTGCGGGAACACGGTCATGCACGACGCGAGCTGTTCGAGCGTCCTGCCCGTCCGGGCCATCTCGGCGACGAGGTGCAACCCGGTGAGGATGCCGTCGCCGGTGGTGGCGTACTCGTTGAAGATGATGTGGCCGGACTGCTCACCGCCGAGCGAGAACCCGCCCTCGGTCATCTTCTCGAGGACGTAGCGGTCACCGACGCCGGTCTCGAGCACCGTGATGCCCGCGTCCGCCATGGCCCGCTTGAGCCCGAGGTTCGACATGACCGTCGCGACGAGGGTGTCGGACACCAGGTGCCCGCGCTCCTGCAGCGACAGCGCGAGGATGGCCATGATCTGGTCGCCGTCGATCGCGTTGCCGGCGGCGTCGACCGCGAGGCAGCGGTCCGCGTCGCCGTCGTGCGCGATGCCGACGTCCGCGCCGTGCTCGAGCACCGCACGGGCGAGGTTGTCGATGTGGGTGGAGCCGACACCGTCGTTGATGTTCATGCCGTCCGGGTCGGCACCGATGAGGGTCACCCGGGCCCCGGCGTTCACGAAGACCTCGGGCGAGACGCCGGCGGCGGCACCGTTCGCACAGTCGAGGACGACGTGGATGCCGTCGAGCCGGTGCGGCAACGTGCCGAGCAGGTGGACGACGTAGCGGTCCTCGGCGTCGGCGAACCGGGTGATCCGGCCCACGTCACGACCGGTGGGGGTCGGTGCGGAGTGGTCGTGCATGGCCGCTTCGATGCGGTCCTCGACCTCGTCCGGGAGCTTCCGGCCGCCCGTGGCGAAGAACTTGATCCCGTTGTCGGGTGCGGGGTTGTGCGACGCGGAGATCATCACGCCGAAGTCGGCGTCGATGTCCGCGACGAGGAACGCCGCAGCGGGGGTGGGGATGACCCCGGCGTCGAGCACGTCGACGCCGGCCGAGGCGAGCCCGGCCGCGACCGCGGCACCGAGGAACTCGCCCGAGACGCGCGGGTCGCGCGCGAGGACCGCACGAGGGCGCGGTCGACCGGACGCCCGACGGGCGTCCGCGTGGTGTCCGTGTGTGAGGACGGCCGCGACCACNAGCGCGGCGACGACTGTCTGCTTCGCGAGAGGTGCCCACGACGAGCGGAGTCCGACGAGCACGATCGGACCGGTGTCCTCTCTCGCGGAGACG
>NZ_BACZ01000033.1 GCF_000333375.1 Curtobacterium sp. B18 | reverse complement strand
CCACCGGGGACCGGTCGCGGTGACGACGACCCGCAGGGGCTCGTCGAGGACGTCGTCCGGGTCGAGGTCGTCCGGAGCGGGGGCCTCGCCGGCACCGGTCGCCCGGACGATCTCGACGTCGAGGATGCTGTCGGAGATGCCGTCGACGAACCCGCGGCCCCACTCCACGACCACGATCGAGGCGTCCCAGTCGAGGTCGAGGTCGTCGAGCTCGACCGGGTCGGACAGCCGGTACGCGTCGACGTGCACCAGGTCCGGGCCGGCGGTGGTCGGGTGGGTCCGGGCGAGGACGAACGTCGGGCTCGACACCTGCCCGCGGGCGCCGAGCGCCGCGCCGAGCCCCCGGGTCATGGTGGTCTTGCCGGCACCGAGCGGACCGGTCAGGACCACGAGGTCGCCGGCGCGGAGGACGGCCGCGAGTCGGGCGCCGAGTGCACCCATCTCCTCGGTGGTCCGGGCCGTGGTGTCGAGCAGCACGCGGGGCTCGGTCACCGTTCGCCCCGCAGGTACTCGGCGACGTGCCCCTCGACCCGGTGCCCCTCGTACACCCGGGGCACGCGCGTGCCGATCCGGCAGACGATCTCCTCACCGATGGTGCCGAGCGCCTCGCCCCACTCGAGGACCGTCATCTCGTCGTGCTCGCCCGTGCCGAACAGGACGACGGTGTCGCCGACCTGCACGTCGTCGTCGCCGACGTCGACGAGGAACTGGTCCATCGCGACGCGACCGGCGATCGGGTAGCGCGTGCCGCCGATGGCGACCTCGACACGCCCCTGCGCGAGCCTCGGGACGCCGTCGGCGTACCCGACGGGCACGAGGGCGAGGGTCGTCTCGGCGGTGGTCCGGTACGTGTAGTCGTACGAGACCCCGGTGTCGACGGGGACCCGCTTGGTCTTCGCCACCGAGGCGGTCAGCGTCATCACGGGCTCGAGCCCGAGGTCGGCCGCCGAGACACCGTCGGCCCCGGGGATGCCGAACAGGTTCGCACCCATCCGGACCATGTCCTTGCGGAACTCCTTGCGCTCGAGTCCGGCGAGCGAGGCGGCAACGTGCTCGGTCGGGATGTCGAGCCCGAGGTCCTCGGCCTGCTCGACCGCGGTGTCGAAGAGCGCGACGGCCGCGGCGTCCTCGTCGTCGGAGGACTCGGCGAGGTGCGTGTACGCGGCGACGACCTCGATGCGTCCGTCCCGCTGGGCGTCGCGGGCGAGGGTCACGAGTGCGGGCCAGTCGTCGGGCGTCGAGCCGTCGCGGTGCAGGCCGGAGTCGAACCCGAGGTGCACCCGGGCCGGTCGGTGGTCGACGGCGTCGATCACGCGCTGCAGCTCGGGGACGTTCGAGACGCCGAGGTCCACCGCCGAGTCGATCGCGTCGCGGAAGTCCAGCGCGGGGTCGTGCTGCCACGTGAAGAGGTGCACGTCCTCGCCGACGCCGATCGACCGCAGGCGCAGGGCCGCCGGGACGGTGAGCACGCCGATCCACCGGATGCCGGCGTCCACCGCGGCGAGCGCGATCGGCTCGAGGCCGTGCCCGTAGGCGTCGGCCTTCATGATCGCCATGAGCTCGACGGGGTCCATCCACTCGCGGACGAGGTCGAGGTTGGCGCGGTAGGCGTCGAGGTCGATCTCGGCCCGGCGCAGCGGCGCGTTCACGACGTCCTCCGTTCGACGCTGCGGCCGACCCGGGCGACCACCTCGTAGTTGATCGTGCCGGCTGCCTCGGCCCAGTCCTCGACCGCCGGGTCGCCGTTCGCCGGGTCGCCCCAGAGCACGGCCTCGTCACCGACGCGGACGTCGGCGTCGCCGATGTCGACGTGCATGGCGTTCATCGCCACGCGACCGACCACCGGGAACGTCCGGTCGCCGATCCGCACCGAGACGTGGTTGCCGAACGCGCGGTCGAAACCGTCGGCGTACCCGAGGCCGATCACCGCGAGCCGCGTGTCGGTCGTCGCACGCCAGGTGTACCCGTAGCTGACGCCTTCGCCCGCGCGCACCGGCACCGTCCGGAGCACCGCGGCGGTCACGCGCATCGCGGGACGCAGCCCGAGGTCGGCCGAGGTGCGGTCCGGGAACGGGCTGAGTCCGTACAGCGCGAGGCCCACCCGTGCGACGTCGTGCCGGGTCTCCGCGACGGCGATGCTCGCGGCGCTGGCGGCGAGGTGCACCATGTCGGGCACGATGCCGTTCGCGGCGAGTCCGTCGAGCGCCCGCTGGAGCGCCGCGTCCTGGTCGAGGTCGTCCGCGCGTGAGGCGTTCGACAGGTGCGACATCAGGCCCTCGACCCGCGTGCGCGAACCGCTGCGGGCCAGGCGCCCGGCCGTCTCGAAGAGCTCGGGCCACTCGGACTCGACCGCGCCGTTTCGACTCAGACCGGTGTCGACGCACACGTGCACCGCGGGGACCTCGGAGTCCGCAGCCGCAGCGAGCTGCGAGACGCTCGAGACGGCCGGCGTGATGCCGTACCGGGCGGCGCGCCGGAAGTCCTCGTCGGGGGCGTGCAGCCAGGCGAGGATCCGGACGCCCTCGTCGATGCCCGCGTGCCGGAGGGCGATCCCCTCGTCGATGTCGGCGACGCCGAGCCACTCCGCGCCGGCGTCCACGAACGCCCGCGCGGACTCCGCTGCGCCGTGGCCGTAGCCGTTGGCCTTGACGACGGCGATGACGCCGGACGGTGCCACCTGTTCGGCGACGCGACCGTAGTTGGCGATCAGCGCCTCCCGGTCGACCGTGATCCCGGTGAACGCGCTCACGCGGACTCCCCTGTTCCTTCGAGGACCACGAACGCCGTCGCGATCCCACCGTCGTGCGAGAGCGAGAGGTGGACCGACCCGACCCCGCGCCGGTCCGCGACCCGCTGTGCGTCCTGGTGCAGCGTCAGCGACGGGTTCCGCTGGTCGTCGGAGACGACCTCGAGGTCCTGCCAGCTCAGCCCCGCACTCGACCCGAACGCCTTGATCACGGCTTCCTTCGCCGCGAACCGGGCCGCCAGCGACGCGATCGGCCGTGGTTCCCCGTCGCGCACGAGCTCCGACGGGGTGAAGAGCCGCGTGCGCATCGCGGGCGTGCGGTCGAGCACCCGCTCGAACCGTTCCAGGTCGACCACGTCGACCCCGATGCCGATGATCATGGCGCGACTACTCGACGGTGACCGACTTCGCCAGGTTGCGGGGCTGGTCGACGTCGAGTCCCTTGGCCGCGGCGAGCTCCATGCCGAACATGTGCAGCGGCGCGACGGCGAGCAGCGGCTCGAACAGCGGCGTCGCGAGCGGGATCCGCAGGACCTCGTCAGCGAAGGGCAGCACGGCGGCGTCGCCCTCTTCGGCGATCGCGATCACCCGGGCGCCGCGAGCGCGGATCTCCTGGATGTTCGAGACGACCTTCGGGTGCAGCGATCGCGGGTCGCGCGGCGACGGCACGATGACGAAGACGATCTGGCCCGGCTCGATGAGGGCGATCGGGCCGTGCTTCAGCTCGCCGGCGGCGAAGCCCTCGGCGTGGATGTACGCGAGCTCCTTGAGCTTCAGCGCACCCTCGAGCGCGATCGGGTACCCGACGTGGCGCCCGAGGAAGAGGACGCTGCGGGTGTCGGCCATCCAGCGGGCGAGGTCCTTGATGCCGGACGCGTCGTCGATGGTCTGCTGCAGCTTCGGGGCGAGCCCCTCGAGCTCGGCGACCTGCTCGGCGATCTGCTCGGCCGTCAGGGTGCCGCGCAGCGTGGCGAGGTGCAGCCCGAGCAGGTACAGCGCGACGCCCTGGGCGATGAACGCCTTCGTCGACGCGACGGCGACCTCGGGACCGGCGTGCGTGTAGATCACGGCGTCGGACTCGCGCGGGATGGTCGCGCCCTGGGTGTTGCAGATCGACAGGACCTGGGCGCCCTGCTCACGCGCGTACTTGACGGCCATGAGCGTGTCCATGGTCTCGCCGGACTGGCTGATCGAGACGACCAGGGTGCGGTCGTCGAGCACCGGGTCGCGGTAGCGGAACTCGTGCGCGAGCTCGACCTCGACCGGGACGCGGGCCCACTGCTCGATCGCGTACTTGCCGAGGATGCCGGCGTAGGCCGCGGTCCCGCAGGCGATGACGATGACCCGGTCGACCTGCGCGAGGCGGTCGGCGATCGGGTCGAGGTCGGTCAGCGTCACGGCACCGTCGTGCACCCGGCCGAGGATCGTCTTCGCGACGGCTTCGGGCTCCTCGCTGATCTCCTTCGCCATGAACGAGGTCCAGCCGCCCTTGTCGGCCGCCGAGGCGTCCCAGTTCACCTCGAACTCGCTCGGCGTCGCCGGGGTGCCGTCGAAGTGGATGACGTCGACGCAGTCGGGACGGATCGTGGCGATCTCGTCCTGCCCGATCGCGAGGGCGCGCTGCGTGTAGGCGACGAACGCCGCGACGTCGGAGCCCATGAAGTTCTCGCCGTCGCCGAGACCGACCACGAGCGGGGAGTTCCGCCGGGCGCCGACGACGACACCGGGCTGGTCGGCGTGCACGACGAGGAGCGTGAAGGCGCCCTCGAGCCGCTGCACGGCCTGCTGCATGGCGGTGGTCAGGTCGCCGGTCTCACGGAAGGAGCGGGCGACGAGGTGCGCCGCGACCTCGGAGTCGGTCTCGCTGAGGAACGTGACGCCCTCGGCCTGGAGCTCGGCGCGGAGCTCGGAGAAGTTCTCGATGATGCCGTTGTGGATGAGGGCGAGCTTGCCGCCGTCGGCCAGGTGCGGGTGCGCGTTGCCGTCGGTCGGGCCACCGTGCGTCGCCCAGCGGGTGTGGCCGATGCCGGTCCCGCCGTCCGCGATCGGGTGCGACGCGAGCTCGTCCACGAGGGCCTGGAGCTTGCCCGCCTTCTTCGCGGACGCGAGCTCGTGCGACCCGTCCACGACGGCGATGCCCGCCGAGTCGTAGCCGCGGTACTCGAGCCGACGGAGACCACCGAGGAGGACGTCCTGGCTGCTGTTGCTGCCGACGTAGCCGACGATTCCACACATGGGGACGATCCTACGGTCTGCCTGAGCGACGACCCTGCGAAGGAGCAGGGCTGGGGATAACGTTTGGGACATGGGACGCTTCGACGACATCGCGATCACGACTCTCCACGGCGAGGACACCACGTTCGGTGCCTTCGCGGACAAGGCGGTGCTGGTCGTGAACGTCGCGTCCCGGTGCGGTCTCGCGCCGCAGTACGAGCAGCTCGAGGCACTCCAGAAGGAGTACGGTCCCCGCGGCTTCACCGTCCTCGGCTTCCCGAGCAACCAGTTCCTGCAGGAGCTCGGCACGTCCGAGGCCATCGACGAGTACTGCTCCACCACGTGGGGCGTCACCTTCCCGATGTCCGAGAAGGTCAAGGTGAACGGCAAGAACGCCCACCCGCTCTACCAGGCCCTCAAGGAGACCCCGGACGCCGACGGCAAGGCGGGCCGGGTGTCGTGGAACTTCGAGAAGTTCCTGGTGGCCCCGGACGGCACCGTCACGCGCTTCCGTCCCACCACGAAGCCGGATGCCCCCGAGGTCGTCGCCGCCATCGAGGCGGCCCTCCCCGCCTGACGGGTCGCGTCCCACGGACGCGCACCGGACGTCGGACGGGAG
>NZ_BACZ01000034.1 GCF_000333375.1 Curtobacterium sp. B18 | reverse complement strand
CGGGCAGCCCGGACACGCCCCGGTGGCCGGTGCCTTCCTCGTCGCGCCGCCGGACCCGCTCGCCCCGGGGTTCCCGGCGGCTGCCGCGGGCTTCACCGGACCCGCTGCGCGGTCCGTGGTCCCGACGCGGCTCGTGGTCAGCGACGACGACCCGTACTGCACCGTCGACCGTGCGCTCGTGTTCGCCGACGCCCTCGGTGCCGACGTCGTCCGGGTGGGGGCGCTCGGCCACGTGAACGTCGCGAGCGGCATCGGAGCGTGGCCGACCGGCCGGGCCCTGGTCGAGGACTTCGAGCGCACGCTCTGAGCCCTCCGCCGGTGCTTCCGCATCGGTCCGTACGGGTCCGTGCGCGTCCGTGCGGGTGTCCCGTGTGCCGTCGGTGTCGTGCCCCGCGGACGACTCCGCCGTGGCCGCGTCGCGGCGGCGTCCTGGTCTTCGTTCGACACGCCGTTCACGTTCGAGGCGATATGGCACGGACTCCGGCGACACACCGCGGATGTCCGCGGAGTTGAGCGTCGCGATATTTATGCTGCGGACATGGAAACGCAGTCCGGTGCACGCACCCCCCTCGTCGACCCGTTCGGTCGCGAGCTCGAGGAGTGGCTCCGTGACGCCCCGGCGACGCGCGCCCCGTACCTGTCGGACCTCGTGGTCCCGCCGGTCACCGGTCCCGTGCAGCGTCCGGACGCAGCGTCGGACGCCCCCGTTGAGTCCGCCACGACCGTCCCCGCTGCGGCCGACACCGCTGCGCCCGTCCCCGCCGACACCGCTGCGGCGCTGCCCGCCGCCGTCGAGCCGGCCGCCGTCGAGCCGGCCGCCGTCGTCGACGCCGTGTCGACCGACGAGGTTGTGTCGGACGCCGCTGCATTCCGCCGTCCCCGGGACCGTGCCCGGCACGCAGCTGCGTGCGCGCCGTCCTTCCCCGAGCCGCCGGAGCGCATCGCCCTCCGCATCGAGGACCTCGCCGTCGAGGTGTCCTCGACCAGCGGGCGCACGACCATCGAGCGCATCGTGATCCTCGAGGACGAGGTCCGCCGTCGCGACGAGGACCTCGCGCGTCTCGCCGCGTGGGAGGCCACCGTCGCCGGACAGCGCGACCCCGAGGTCGAGGCCGCACGCGCCTTCGCCCACAGCGTCTTCGCGGACCTGCTGGCCGACGCCGCACTCGAGGCCGATCGTCGCGACCGTGCCGCGGCGCGTCGCGCCGCCACCGGGAGTGTGTCCGTCGCCGCCGTCCGGGCCGCCACCCCCGCTCCCGTCCACCCGGCCGGCGAGCCGGGCGCGGCTGCCCCTGCGCTCGTCGAGGCGACCGACGTCGACGACGTGATCGACGCCCCGGACGCGACCACGTCCGAACGCGAGGTCGCCGTCCGACCCGTGCTGTCCCTCCCGGTCGTGTCGCCGGTGTCCGCGAACACGCGACCGACGCCGCTCGTCCAGCCCGCGACCGGACCGACGGTCATCGACCGCGCCGCGTTCGCCGCGGCGCTCACGGCGCACGCCGGCGCGACGGCGAGCACGCCCGTCGTGCTGCCGGACGCCGTCGTGCCGCGGACCGCGGAGGGTGCCGCCGCCCACGTCGCGACCGCCGACCACGCGTCTCGTCGAGGTCCGCCGGCTTGGCGAGTCCCGGCCCCGCGACGCGCGTGCCGGTCTGGTCGTAGGCGCTCCAGTAGACCTCGCGCCGACGCGCGTCCGTCAGGACGACGAAGGGCCCGGGGCGGTCCTGGTCGGCGGCGACCGCGTCGTGGCTGACCAGCGGGAGGAGGGGGACACCGCGTGCCGCGGCGAAGGTGCGCGCAGCCGCGATGCCGACGCGGAGGCCGGTGAACGGCCCCGGCCCCATCCCGGCGACCACGGCGGTGACGCCCGCCGGGGTGACGTCGGCCTCGGCGAGGACCTCGGCGAGGAACGGACCGATGACCTCGGCGTGGCGACGGCTGTCCTCGGTGCTCCGGGTCGCGAGGGGTCGACCGGTGGCCGGGTCGACCAGGGCGACGGACGTTCCGGCGGAGGTGTCGATCGCGAGCAGCACCCGTCCATCGTAGGCGTGCTGCCGCAGTGCCGCTGTGGGCGAACGGCTGCACGTGCCGAGCCGCGCGGTCGTAGCGTCGCCGCCATGGAACTGCTCTTCGTGCACGGTGCCCTCGTCCGCGACGGCGACTGGTGGTGGCGTCCGACCGGGGACCTCCTGCTCCAGCGCGCCGGGATCCGCAGCCGGGCCGTGGCACTCCCCAGCTGCGGCGAGGGACGAGCACCGGCGGGCACCTCGGGGCTCGTCGCCGACGCCGCAGCGCTCCGCGCAGCACTCGACGACGTGGACGACCCCGAGGGTGCGGTCGTCGTCGGGCACTCGTACGGCGGCACGGTGATCGCCGAGGCCGGACCCCACCCGGCGGTCTCACGGCTGGTGTTCGTGTCCTCCTACCTGCCCGACGTCGGCAGGGCGCAGGGCACGATCACGGCCGACGAGCCGGACCCGGTGTCGATCGGCGACGCGGGCGACGGCTGCCTCGCCGTCAGCGGGTACGACGCGTCGTCGTTCGGCGCCCGGTTCCTGCAGGACGCGGACACCAGCGTGCAACGGGCCGCGTGGACCCGGGTGACCCCGCAGGACGCGACGTCGTTCGTGACGCCGACCTCGGCCGCGGGGTGGCAGGGCGTCGACTCGACGTACCTCCTCTGCACGGACGACCGGAGCACCACGGTCGGACTCCAACGGCACCACGCCGCCCGCGCGACCCGATCGGTGGACGTACCCACCGGGCACCACCCGTTCACCACCCGACCCGACCTGGTCGCGGAGCAGGTGCTCAGTCCCGGGAGCGGTCGACGATCGATCGGCTGACCGCTCCGACGGCCGCGGCGACGGCCTGCGCGCGGACCGTCGCGTCCTCGTGTTCCGAGTCGTGCACGAACACGGTGACACCGCGCCGTGCGCCGCAGAAGTCGACGATCCCGTGCTCGATCTGGGTGCGGAGCGCTGCGCGGTAGCCGTGCCGGTCCCACACTCCGGCGTCGTCACCGGCGACCGGGACGAGGTGGATCGTGAGCCGCCCGAGGGTGCGGCGGAGCCCGCCGTCGGGATCGACGTCGAACGCCCAGCCGTTCACGAACACGCGGTCGATCCAGCCCTTGAGGAGCGCCGGGACGGACCACCACCAGACCGGGAACACGAGGACGAGGTCGGTGGCCCGGTCGATGCGCTGCTGCTCGGCGACGACGTCGTGAGGAGCACCCGCACCCGTGCGGTACGTCTGCCGGTCGGCGAGCGTGAACCGTGGGTCGAAGCCCTCCGCAGCGAGGTCAGCGGTCTCGACGGACCCCTCGGGCAGGGCGGCCCGGAGTTCCTCCGCGACGTGGTGGGTCAACGAGTCGGGGTCGGGGTGGGCGGTCACGATGAGCGTCGGCACACTGCATCCTCGCGACGCCGACTGGACGGCAGCAGGGGCACACCGGTCGACGTCGGCGCCGGGACCCCGTGTCGACGGCGAGCCGGTCGCGGGGCACCGGGGTCAGAGGGCGACGCCGTCCCAACGGGGACCGGTCGCGGTGACGACGACCCGGCGGGGCTCGTCGGGGACGTCGTCCGGGTCGAGGTCGTCCGGAGCGGGGGCCTCGCCGGCACCGGTCGCCCGGACGATCTCGACGTCGAGGATGCTGTCGGAGATGCCGTCGACGAACCCGCGGCCCCACTCCACGACCACGATCGAGGCGTCCCAGTCGAGGTCGAGGTCGTCGAGCTCGACCGGGTCGGACAGCCGGTACGCGTCGACGTGCACCAGGTCCGGGCCGGCGGTGGTCGGGTGGGTCCGGGCGAGGACGAACGTCGGGCTCGACACCTGCCCGCGGGCGCCGAGCGCCGCGCCGAGCCCCCGGGTCATGGTGGTCTTGCCGGCACCGAGCGGACCGGTCAGGACCACGAGGTCGCCGGCGCGGAGGACGGCCGCGAGTCGGGCGCCGAGTGCACCCATCTCCTCGGTGGTCCGGGCCGTGGTGTCGAGCAGCACGCGGGGCTCGGCTCGTGCACGCGCCGCACACGGCGGCCTCGGTGATCTCGGGGGAGTGGACGCACGCGTACACGCGGGAGCAGGCGGTGTACCCGCTGCCCGGCATCAGCGCACGGAAGTACTGGCCGCCGGTGCGGCGCATCGACCAGGCGTACGGCGACCGCAACCTCGTGTGCGCCTGCCCGCCGGTCGAGGCGTTCGCCTGACCGCGAGTCCGAGTACCGTGTGCCCCGTCCGGCCTGCCGGGCGGGGCACACTGCCGTCCCGGGAGCGTGCACGCCGCCGTCCCGTGGTCGCGCAGACCGCCGTGCCGGGGTGGCACGCCCGCTGTCCGGGCGCGTCGCCGGGCGCCCCG
>NZ_BACZ01000035.1 GCF_000333375.1 Curtobacterium sp. B18 | reverse complement strand
GCCCGGCCCGGACTCCGGGTGGGCCGCACTCGACGGGGACGAGGACGCACCGCCGTCCGGCGTCTCGCCCGGCTTCGGCCACTGGTTCTGATCGGACACCGTCCACCCCTCTCGGGCGCGTCGTTCGTCGGCGCCCTTCGTGAATCCTCCCACAGACACCCGTCCGGAGACCGGGCGAGACCCCGCGCGTCAGCGCCGGACCGGTGGGGGCGACGTGTGTGTCAGACCTGGACGGTCGTCACCGGCAGCGTGGAGTCGGCCGCGATCCCGAGGTCGCTCGGCGCGTGCCCCTCGGCGACGAGCCGTGCGCCGACCGCGGCGATCATCGCGCCGTTGTCGGTGCAGAGGTCGAACGGCGGGATCCGGAGGGCGACCCCGGCCCGAGCGCAGCGCTCCTCGGCGACGGCCCGCAGCCGGGCGTTCGCCACGACGCCCCCGCCGAGCAGCAGCCGGTGCACCCCGGTGTCCTCGCACGCGCGCAGCGCCTTCGTGAGGAGCACGTCGACGACGGCCTCGCGGAAGCTGGCGGCGACGTCGGCGACCGGGACCTCGCGCCCCTCGTCGCGGCACCGCTCGACCCACCGCGCGACGGCGGTCTTGAGCCCGGAGAACGAGAAGTCGTACCGGTGCGCGGCCATGTCCTTCGGCAGCGTGAGCCCGCGGGGGAACCGGATCGCGGTGGGGTCGCCGTCCGCCGCCGCCCGGTCGATCTGCGGCCCGCCCGGGTACGGCAGTCCCAGGAGCCGCGCGACCTTGTCGAACGCCTCGCCGGCGGCGTCGTCGATCGTCTCGCCGAGGAGCTCCACGTCCCCGACGAGGTCGTTCACGAGGAGCAGGGACGTGTGCCCGCCCGACACCAGGAGCGCCACCGTCGGCAGGTCGATCTCCGAACCGTCCGACCGCAGCACGTCGGCGCCGACGTGTCCGACCAGGTGGTTGACGCCGTACAGCGGCTTGCCCGTCGCCACCGCGAGGGCCTTGGCCGCGCCGACCCCGACCATGAGTGCACCGGCGAGCCCGGGGCCCGCGGTGACCGCGACGGCGTCGATCTCGTCCAGGGTGACCCCGGCCTGCTCGAGCGCGGCCGAGAGCGTCGGCGTCATCGCCTCGAGGTGCGCCCGTGCGGCGACCTCGGGCACGACCCCGCCGTAGCGCGCGTGCTCCTCCATGCTCGACGCGATGACGTTCGCGAGCAGGGTGGTACCCCGCACGATCCCGACGCCGGTCTCGTCACAGCTCGTCTCGATGCCGAGCACGAGGGGTTCAGCCATCGAGGGCCTCCTGTCCGATGGGGCCGACGCCCGACGCGGGCGTGCCGGAGGTGCCGGGCGTCCCGGGCGTGGCGGGGCCGTCCGGAGCGGTCGGGCGGAGTGCCGCCCGCATCACCCACGCGTCGACGCCGTCCGGCTGGTAGTAGCGCGGACGCACCGCGATCCGTTCAAACCCGAACGCGGTGTACATCGCCTGGGCGACGGGGTTGTCGGCCCGCACCTCGAGGAAGACCTCGTGCACACCGCGCCGCCGTGCCTCGTCGAGGAGCTCGGTGAAGAGCACGCGGCCGATGCCCTTCCCTCGCTGGTCCGCGGCGACCGCGATCGTCTGGATGTCCGCGACGGGGTTGCCGGCGAGGGACGAGAGCCCGGCGTACCCGACGATCGTCGGTGCCCCGTCGTCGGTCGTCTCGACGACGACGTAGTGGCCGTGCGGCGAGTACAGCTCGCCGGACATCTGCGACGCCGACCACGCGTCGGTCGGGAACGACGCGTGCTCCAACCACATCACGTCGTCGAGGTCCTGCGGGTGCGCGCGCCGAAGGCGCAGCCCGTCGGGCAGCGTCACTGCTTCACCCGCTTGGGCGCACCCGGCATCGTCACGTCCGGATCGCGCAGGTATCGGGGCGTGTCGTCCGCGAAGGGCGTGCCGGAGGCGAGCCGGTCCGCGGCGAGCGCACCGAGCCTCCAGGCCGGGATGGACCGGGCGGTGACCCGGTCCCAGTCGACCGCGTCGGGCCGGGAGGCGCGGATCGCCTCGTCGAGGTCCGCCGGCTTGGCGAGTCCCGGCCCCGCGACGCGCGTGCCGGTCTGGTCGTAGGCGCTCCAGTAGACCTCGCGCCGACGCGCGTCCGTCAGGACGACGAAGGGCCCGGGGCGGTCCTGGTCGGCGGCGACCGCGTCGTGGCTGACCAGCGGGAGGAGGGGGACACCGCGTGCCGCGGCGAAGGTGCGCGCAGCCGCGATGCCGACGCGGAGGCCGGTGAACGGCCCCGGCCCCATCCCGGCGACCACGGCGGTGACGCCCGCCGGGGTGACGTCGGCCTCGGCGAGGACCTCGGCGAGGAACGGACCGATGACCTCGGCGTGGCGACGGCTGTCCTCGGTGCTCCGGGTCGCGAGGGGTCGACCGGTGGCCGGGTCGACCAGGGCGACGGACGTTCCCGGCGGAGTGTCGATCGCGAGCAGCACCCGTCCATCGTAGGCGTGCTGC
>NZ_BACZ01000036.1 GCF_000333375.1 Curtobacterium sp. B18 | reverse complement strand
AGGTCGAGCAGCGCCTGCCGATGCCCCGCGAGCCGCAGGAGCAGCCCGACCCTCGCCCCGGCCTGAACGGCACCGCCCAGCGCATCTGCTCGAGGCCACCCAGGCCGCCCGCGGGTTCGGCAGCACGTACACCGACCCCGAGCACGTCTTCTTCGCGCTCGTCATGGACCAGGACACCGTCACGGGGCAGCTGCTCGCGAGCGCCGGCGTCACCCCGCAGGTCATGCAGGAGTACGCGGCGGAGGCCGCAGCCGCCGCCAGGGAGGGGCGCACGATGCCCACGAGCACGGACCAGACCACCGACACCGCGAGCGACACCCCGACGCTCGACCAGTTCGGCACCGACCTCACCGAGCGAGCCCGCGACGGCCGCATCGACCCGGTGATCGGCCGCGCGGACGAGATCGAGCAGACCGTCGAGATCCTGCTCCGTCGCACCAAGAACAACCCCGTCCTGATCGGCGAGCCCGGCGTCGGCAAGACCGCCATCGTCGAGGGACTCGCGCAGCGCATCGCCGACGGCGACGTGCCCGTGCTGCTCCGGGGCAAGCGGGTCGTCGCGCTCGACCTCGCCGGCATGCTCTCCGGCACCCGCTACCGCGGCGACTTCGAGGAGCGGCTCACGACGGCGATGGACGAGATCGCGGCGCACGCCGACGAGCTCATCGTGTTCGTCGACGAGCTGCACACCGTGGTCGGCGCCGGCGGTGGCGGCGAGGGCGGCTCGATGGACGCCGGCAACATCCTCAAGCCCCGGCTGGCCCGCGGCGACCTGCACCTGGTCGGCGCGACCACGCTGAACGAGTACCGCCGGATCGAGAAGGACGCCGCACTCGAGCGTCGCTTCCAGCCGGTCACGGTGGGGGAGCCGAGCGTCGAGGAAGCCGTCGCGATCCTCACCGGCCTCGCACCGCGCTACGAGGAGCACCACGGCGTCACCTACACGCCCGACGCCCTCCGCGCCGCGGTCGAGCTGTCCCACCGCTACGTCACCGACCGGCACCTGCCGGACAAGGCCATCGACCTCGTCGACCAGGCCGGTGCGCGCCGTCGGCTCGCGCTCTCCGGTGACGTCGACGTCGAGGCACTGCGCGCCGAGGTCGCCACGCTCTTGGCGTCGAAGGACGCGGCGGTCGCCGAGGAGCACTACGAGGAGGCGTCGCGCCTGCGCGACGAGATCGACGGACTGGAGGCGCGGATCACCGCCGCCGGTCAGGCCGACGCTGGTCGCGCCTCCGGTCCGGAGACCGTGGGCACTTCGATCACGGAGGAGGACATCGCAGCCGTCGTGTCGCGTGCCACCGGGATCCCGGCGACCCGCCTGACGCAGGGCGACCGCTCCCGGCTCGCCGCGCTCGAGGACGAACTCCACGAGCGCGTCGTCGGCCAGGACGACGCCGTGCGGGCGATCGCCACGGCGGTGCGGCGCAGCCGGACCGGCATGGGCGACCCCCGTCGTCCGGTGGGCAGCTTCCTGTTCCTCGGTCCGACGGGTGTCGGCAAGACCGAACTCGCGAAGGCGTTGGCCGGGTCGCTGTTCGGCGACGAGTCGGCCATGCTGCGGTTCGACATGAGCGAGTTCGGCGAGCGGCACACCGTCTCGCGGCTGGTCGGCGCCCCTCCCGGGTACGTCGGCTACGACGAGGCCGGGCAGCTCACCGAGCGCGTCCGTCGGAACCCGTACTCGGTCGTGCTGCTCGACGAGGTCGAGAAGGCGCACCCGGACGTGTTCAACCTGCTGCTGCAGGTGCTCGACGACGGTCGTCTCACGGACGGCCAGGGCCGCACGGTGGACTTCCGGAACACGGTCGTCATCATGACGTCGAACATCGGCTCCGAGTTCCTCGCGTCGCGCTCCGGTGCGCTCGGCTTCGCGCCGGTCGGGTCCGGGGACGACTACGCCGAGGACGACCTGCGCGCCCGGGTCATGGGCAAGCTGCGTGAGGCGATGCGGCCGGAGTTCATCAACCGCATCGACGAGATCGTGCTGTTCCGGAAGCTCGACCGCTCGCAGATCGAGTCGATCGTGTCACTGCTGCTCGAGGACACGGCGCTCCGGCTCGTCGCGCAGGGCATGACCCTGACGGTGACGGACGCCGCGGTGGCGTGGCTCGCCGAGCACGGCTACGAGCCGGAGTACGGCGCCCGTCCGCTCCGACGCCTGATCCAGCGCGAGGTCGACGACCGCATCGCGGGCCTCGTGGTGGACGAGGCCGTGACGGGCGGCGACACCGTCCGGATCGACGTGGTCGACGGGGCGCTCGAGGCCTCGGTCGCGGTCCCCGCGGCGGTCTAGTCCGGTCTGGTTCACCCTGCGCCAGGACGCCCCGGCACCCCTCGTGGTGCCGGGGCGTTCTTCGTGTCCGGATGTCCGTGGTGCCGGTGCGTCCGAACGGTTCGGGAATGCAATTCCGGACGAATTCCCGGAAAAGGGTTGCGCGGGGAATAGCGGTGTGGATAGTGTTCACGAGCAGCAATCACCGCGTCAGCACGAGACCGAGAGGGGGCCTGACCATGATGTTCACCGCAACGACTCCGTTCCGTGGAATCCGTACGTCCGGCGGCACCCCGATCCGGGTCCGCTGACACGGAGCGTCCCACACCAGCCGCATCTCCGACGGGCCCGTCCGCGCTGAGGCCTCCTCGCCGCACGGTGCCGATCCAGCCGTCCTGTGCGCTCGTCCGACACCCTCGTGGTGCCTCGGTCCGAGCGCGCCGGATGGTCGTCGTGGACGTCGGTGGTCGGTGCGACGCTCCCACCATCGGTAGTCATTCC
>NZ_BACZ01000037.1 GCF_000333375.1 Curtobacterium sp. B18 | reverse complement strand
CCGCGATCGTCCGCGCCGCCGAGTCCCGCGTCGACGGGTGGTACTGCCCCGCCCGGACGTCCCGCGCCAGCCGCGCCAACTCGCTGCCCGCCCGGTAGGCGCTCCCGCCCACCACGCGCATCGCCTCGTCCACCGCGTGCGCCGCCGTGTCCACCGCCCGGGCCTTCGTCCCCACGGATCGGAGACTGCACCACCAGCTGTCGGCTGGCCGTGCCCGTGCCGTCCGGCTTCGCCCCGAGTGCCACGCGCATCGACATGCCGTCGGCCTCGCGGATCGAGTCGAGCGGCGGGTTCGTGACCTGGGCGAAGCGCTGCGAGAAGTACTTCGCCATGCCGCCCTCGGTGTCGCTGAGCGCGTTGATGGCGTTGCCGTAGCCCATCGCCGAGATCCGCTCCGAGCCGTTCTGCAGCATCGGGTCGAGCATGAACCGGAAGCTCTCCTGGTTCAGCGAGTACGCCACGTAGCGGCCCGCGAGCGACAGGTCGCCCTCGTAGCCGAGGGTGGTCGTCGTGCGCTGGTACTCCGGCGCCGGGACGTCGTCCAGGTTGACGCGCGCCGCGTCGAGCAGGGCGCCGTAGGGCTTCCGTGCCGCGAGCATCTCGAGCACCTCGCGGGTGCGCATGAGCGTGCCGGTGCGGTGGTCGACGACGAGCATGCCGCCGGCCTCGATGCGCCCGCGGTGCACGACCTCGTCCGCGGCGAACTCGACCTGGCCGGCCTCCGACGACACCATCAGGTACTCGGCCGTCTGCACCGAGCGCAGCGGGCGGAGGCCGAGCCGGTCGAGCCGGGCACCGACGACGTCGCCGTCGCTGAAGATCACCGCTGCCGGGCCGTCGTTCTTCTCCTCGTAGAGCGAGAAGTACTCGAGCATGTCCCGGACCTCGGGTGTGAGGGTCCGGTCGTTCTCCCACGCCGGGGGCATGAGCGTCACGACGGCCTCGACGATCTCGAGGCCGTCGTCGAACACGCGGCTCTGCAGGGTCTGGTCGAGGCGGCTCGAGTCGGACTGTCCCGGCGGCCGCACGATGCTCCGGGTGCGGGCACGGGCGAGGGCCTCGTCCGACAGCCGGTTCTTGCGGTCGGTGTTGAGCTCGCCGTTGTGCGCCATCAGGCGGAACGGCTGCGCCATCGTCGGGTGCGGCTCGGTGTTCGTCGAGAAGCGCGTGTGGAAGTAGAGCGTCCGCACCGAGTGGCGCGGGTCCCGCAGGTCGGTGAAGTACCCGATGACCTCGCCGGAGTTCAGCCGGCCCTTGAGGATCTGCGTCCGGGCGCTGAGCGACAGCGGGTACAGGGCGGCGTGCTCGGCGCGGGCGGCGGCGGCCTGGCCGTACGACACCGCCTCGATCGCGAGCAGGGCGCGGTTGGCGGCGGCGTCGACCTCGTCGCGCGTCCAGGCCTCGGGGGCACGGAAGACCCACTGCACGATCGGCAGCTGGTACTGCTCGGCCTCGGGACGGGCGACGGAGTGGTCGACCGGGACGTCGCGGACGAGGAGCAGCTCGAAGCCCTGCTGCTCGATGGCGTCCGTGACGGTCTGCTGGGCTGCTGCGCGCTCGTCGTCGGCGTGGGCTCCGTTGCTGCTCGGCACGAAGCAGTTGGCGACGCCGAAGTGGCCGGCGCGGAGCTCCACACCGGTGATCGCGCTGAAGAACTCCACCGACAGGTCGATGCTCACGCCCGCGCCGTCGCCGACGCCCTCGGCGGACTTGCCGCCGCGGTGGGGGATGGCGCACAGCGCTTCGTCGCCCTTGCGGATGACGTCGTGGCTCGGCGTCCCGTCGAGTCGGGTGATGAAACCGACGCCGCAGTCGCTCGATTCGCGGGCAGGGTCGTAGAGACCGAAGGAGGAGGGGTTCACGTGTGCAGGTCCAGTGGGGCGTTGCCGGCAGCGGACGGCCAGGCTGCATCAGTGGAGCGCTCGCCGCGGGCAGACCGGTGGTGGCAGTCGGGCCCTGTGGGGTTGTGGTGCGGTGAGGCGATGCTACGGCGCGGTATACCGCCCGCGCAACACGGCGCAGCCAGGAGGCGCGGGGCGGCTCCGCGCGCGGGCGGCGGGTGGCGCGGGCTGGGGCGGGCGGGGCGGCGCGGGCGGGCGGGCGGGCGGCGCACGGCGCACGGTGCGGCTTCGTTCGGCCGGTGCGGCGCTGCCCGCTCGGTGCGGGGTTGTAGCCGCGCACGGAGCGGTCGAGCGCGCACGGGCTGGCGGGCGACGCACGGTGCGGGTTGGTCCGGCTGGTGCGGGGCGGCTCGGCGGGTGCGACGCTGCCCGCTGGGTGCGGGGTTGTAGCCGTGCACGGAGTGGTCGAGCGCGCACGGGCTGGCGGGCGACGCACGGTGCGGGTTGGTTCGGCTGGTGCGGGGCGGCTCGGCGGGTGCGACGCTGCCCGCTGGGTGCGGGGTTGTAGCGGGGCACGGTGCGGTCGAGGGCGCACGGGCTGGCGGGCGCGGCACCGTGCGACGTTGATGGGCCGGTGCGCCGCTGTGCGCCGGGCCCACGCGGGCCATCGGGATCGCGGAGGCTGCACGGTGCGGGGTTGTTCGGCCGGTGCAGCGTTGCCCGCTCGGCGCGGGGTTGAAGCGCGGCACGGAGCGGCCGAGGCCGCACGGAGTGGCGAAGGCCGCACCGTGCGCCGGTGCGCACGGTGCGGCGAACCCCGCACGGGCCGTACAACCTCGCACGGGGTCAGGCCGCGCGACGCTCCTCGACCTCGATCGGCTCGGTCGCCGCCGTGCTCGCGTCCGCCGCCGGGGTCGATCCCGGTCGGATGATCTCCGGGCGACGCCGCGACCGGAACACCCATGCCTTGAACAGGACGAAGCGGACCAGCGTCGCGACGAGGTTCGCAGCGTGAAGCACGACGATCTCGGCACCGTGCGACGATCCCGGCGCGGCCGCGTGCAGGATCACGAGCGACCCGGAGGTGATCGCCCACGCGATGCCGAAGACGACGAGCCCCTGCACGTGGTGCCGCCCCGCCCCGGCCCGGCCTCGGACCCCGAACGTGAAGCGTCGGTTGAGCGCTGTGTTGCCGATCGCGGTCACCAGGAGCGCGAGGAAGTCGGCGGTCTGGGCGCCGATCGCCGGACGGAACAGCGCGTAGAGGGCGGCAAACGCGATCGTCGACAGCACCCCGATCCCACCGAAGCGCAGGACCTGCCCGACGATCCCGACGTGCGGCGGCGTGAAGGGGCGACGGCCGATGGCGTCGTACACCGCGGCGATCGGCACCCGGCCGGTCGCGAGCCCGCGGGACACGCGCCACATCCCCTTGAGGTCCTCGGTCGCGGTCGAGGTGATGTGCACGGACGAGTTGACGTCGTCCACCCAGTCGACCGGCACTTCGTGGATCCGGAGCCCGGCGTGCTCGGCCAGCACGAGCATCTCCGTGTCGAAGAACCACGCGTCGTCCTCGCACAGCGGCAGGACGTGTTCCGCGGCCTGGCGGGTGATCGCCTTGAACCCGCACTGCGCGTCGGAGAAGGACACCCCCATCGTCGTGCGGAGTAGCAGGTTGTAGGAGCGCGAGATGAACTCGCGCTTCCCGCCGCGCACCACCCGCGACGACCCCGCCAGGCGTGTGCCGATCGCGACGTCCGAGTGCCCGGACAGCAGCGGAGCGAGGAGCGGTTCCAGGGCCGCGAGGTCGGTGGAGAGGTCCTCGTCGACGTACACGAGAACCGAGGCGGGGGAAGCCGCCCACACCGCTTTGAGTGCCCGTCCTCGTCCCTTCTCGGGGAGGTGCACCGCGTGTACGTCAGGGAGCATCGCGGCGAGGTCGTCGGCGATGCGTGCGGTGTCGTCGGTCGAGGCGTTGTCCGCGATCGTGATGCGCCAGGTGTTCCGGAGCGACGTCCGGCAGAAGGTGTGCAAGCGGCGGACGTGCGCGGCGAGCGTGTCCTGCTCGTTGTAGCAGGGGACGACGATGTCGATGTCGAGGGTCTGGTTCGTCTCCGTCATACCGCAGATGCTCGACAGCGGGCATACGGGGACCGCTGCAGCCGGCTGTGCCGCGTCTAAGAACGCGTTCGGCAGCCGGCGGCGACGGTCGCGTCAGTCGGGCAGCAGGATCTGCACGACCGCGACGACGGCGAGCACGGCGATCGGGACCCCGGCGATCCAGGCACCGGCACGCACCTGGGTCCGGCGGATCGTGGCCGGGGCGTGCGACGACCGGGCGAACTCGGTGGCCGCGACGAGCTCGGGTGCGGCGGCCGGCGGCGCGGGTTCGGGCTGCGGCCGGTCGTCCTCGAAGGCGGGCACCTCGACCACGAGGTCGTCGGCGCGTGGACGGTCCGGCAGTCGTGCGAAGTCGTTCGGCATGCGGGTCCCCGTCCGGTCCACTCCAGTGTGCCAGCGGCCGGCCCGGCCGTCACCCCTGGACGGTGGGATCCCCGGGCCGCAGGACGATGCGGCCGTCACCCCTCGACGGTGGGCGCCCCGGGCAGCAGAACGACGCGTCCGTCACCCCTGGACGGTGAGCGCCCCCGACTGCAGGACGATGCGGCCGTCACCCCTGGACGGTGAGCGCCCCCGACTGCAGGACGACCCGACCGTCCTTCGGCAGCCACACCTGGAGCCCGCCCACCTCGGCCACGGAGAACCGCGACCGCTCGGTGGCGAACAGCTGCGTGACCGCGCCCGACGGCGGGAAGCGTCGGTCGTCCCGACCACGA
>NZ_BACZ01000038.1 GCF_000333375.1 Curtobacterium sp. B18 | reverse complement strand
CCGATCTGGCGGGCGACGCGCAGGTGTCGTTCGAATTCTTCCCGCCCAAGAGCGAGAAGATGGAAACGCAGCTTTGGGATGCGATCCAGACGCTGGCACCGCTCGGGCCGCGCTTCGTCTCGGTGACGTACGGGGCCGGCGGTTCGACCCGCGAACGCACTCACGCGACGGTCGCGCGGATCGCGAAGGAGACGACGATCCCGGCGGCTGCGCACCTCACCTGCGTCGAGGCGACGCGCGAGGAGGTGGACGAGATCGCGCGGGCTTACTGGGAGGCGGGTGTCCGCCACATCGTCGCGCTGCGCGGCGATCCGCCGGAGCTGGGCGCCGCCTATCGCGAGCATCCGGGCGGCTATCGTAATGCGGCCGATCTCGTCGCGGGCCTGCGCCGGATCGCGCCGTTCGACATTTCGGTCGCAGCCTATCCGGAATGTCATCCGGATTCGGCGGATCCGCAGGCTGACATCGATAACCTGAAAGCCAAGATCGATGCCGGGGCGACCCGCGCGATCACCCAGTTCTTTTTCTCGCCGGAAGCCTTCTTCCGGTTCCGCGATCGGGCGGCGGCGGCGGGGATCGAGGCGGAGATCGTGCCCGGCATCCTGCCCGTCTCCAACGTCGCGCAGACCCGCAAGTTCGCCGGCGCTTGCGGTGCCGCGATCCCGAGCTGGATGGACCGGTTGTTCGAGGGGCTGGACGATCATCCCGCCGCGCGCCAGCTCGTCGCTGCGACGATCGCGGCCGAGATGTGCCGCAAGCTCTATGCGGGCGGCGTGCGCCACTTCCATTTCTACACCCTCAACCGCGCCGAACTGGCCTTCGCGATCTGCCACCTGCTGGGGCTGCGCGCGGGCAAGGCGGCGCTGGAGAAAGCCGCATGAGCAAGGCTGACCTGTTCCGCGCCGAGGCCGCCAAGCGCATCCTGCTGACCGACGGCGCCTTCGGCACCATGATTCAGGGCTATGGGCTAGACGAGGCCGCCTATCGCGGCGAATACGACACCGGCTTCGACCAGAAGGGCAATAACGACCTGCTGGCGCTGACCCGACCGGACGTGATCGACGCGATTACCCGACAGTATCTGGAGGCGGGATCGGATATCGTCTCCACCAACACGTTCAACGCCAATACGATCAGCCAGGCCGATTACGGCGCCGAGTTCCTGGTGCGCGCGATGAACCTCGCCGCCGCCGGCATCGCGCGCAAGGCGGCCGACGATTTCGAGGCGAAGGACGGCCGCCCGCGCTTCGTTGCCGGGGCAGTCGGGCCGACCAACAAGACGCTG
>NZ_BACZ01000039.1 GCF_000333375.1 Curtobacterium sp. B18 | reverse complement strand
TTTCTGACGCACCCACCCGTGGGACGGGAGGTCGCGTCCGGAGCCGATCGCGCGCCGTCCAGCCGCGCGATGCGGACGAGCGCTGCGCGCTCCGTCCCCGGCTGGTGGCCGAGTACGGCCCCGATGCCGTCGAGCACGGCGCCGGCCGTCCGGCGGACCGGGAACTCGATCGGCCCGACGGACGGCGTCCGCAGCCCGAGCATCGAGCGGTGTCGTGGGTCGAGCGAGACAACCGCGCCGTCGAAGAGCGCGCGGTACCCGGGGCGCAGCAGGCGTGCGAGCGGCGGGTCCTTGATGAACCGGACGACGTCGAGCGTGCGCGCGGTCGCCGTGAGCTCGCCGCGGTCGAGGTACCCGTTCATCTGGGCGCGGAGCTCGGCATCGGACTCGGGAGCGTCCTCGACGCCCATCAGCCGGCCGGCGATCGCCCACTCGCGGACGTACGCGTCGGCGCCGCCGGGGATGGGGTCGCCCCACAGCTGCGCGCTGCGGAGGAAGGCGTCCGTGAACGCGAGGTGCACCCACCGGGCGAGGTCCGGGTCGTTGGCGGCGTAGGGCTTCGTGACCCCGTGCCCGTCGACGTACTCACCACGGACGCGTTCGTGCAGCTGCCGGACCCAGGCGCTCGCGGACCGCGCCGCCGTGGTGTCACCGTGCGAGACCGTGTAGATCCAGCGGATGGTGCCGGCGAGGCGGCCGAACGGGTCCTCGCGGTAGCGGGAGTGGTCGGCGACGCCCGCGAGCGCGCCGGGGTGCAGGGCCTGTACGAGGAGCGCCCGGACGCCGGCGAGGATCGTCTGCTTCCCGCCGTGCACCGACCAGGTCGCGGAGCCGGGTCCGAAGAACCCGGCGTCGGTTCCCTGCTCGAGCTCGTCGATCCACGCCGGGCGCTCCGTGGCACCACCGGTGAACGTGTCGTTGAGACGGGATCGGAAGGCGTCGGCGACAGAGGGCATGAGGCCATCGTCCGTCCTGCCCCTGACAACGCGCCCGGCATCGTGCGAACAGCGCATGCGCCGGCGTCGACGTCGGCGTCGGCGTCGGCGTCGACGAGCGGGCGGGCGGGTGCATGCGGGCGGGGCGCGTGCGTGCGATGCCTCCCAGCCGTCGCCCGGGTGGCCCGCTAGGTTGGTCGGCGTGAGCATCGACACGCCTCGTCCCTGGCTTGCCTCGTACGCCCCGGGGGTCCCGCACGACATCGACGAGCCGACGGGCTCGCTGTACGACATCGTGGAGCAGTCCTCCAGGCGCTTCCCGAAGAAGGTCGCGCTCGAGTTCTTCGGCAGGACGACGACGTACGCCGAACTCGAGGAGCAGATCCTCCGCGCGGCGAACGGTCTGCGCAAGCTCGGGGTGACCGCCGGCGACCGGGTGGCGATCGTCCTGCCGAACTGCCCGCAGCACATCGTCGCCTTCTACGCGGTGCTCCGCCTCGGCGCGGTCGTCGTCGAGCACAACCCGCTGTACACGCCTCGGGAGCTCCGGCACCAGTTCGAGGACCACGGCGCCACGGTCGCCATCGCCTGGGACAAGTCGGTGGCGTCGCTGCAGGACTTCCCCTCGGACGTGCGGCTCGACGCGATCGTCTCGGTGGACCTCACCCGGGCGATGCCGCGCAGCACCCGGATCGCGCTGTCGCTGCCGGTGGCGAAGGCCCGGGAGTCCCGGGCGAAGCTGACCACGAAGGTCCGCGGCACGACGAAGTGGGACGACCTCGTGTCGAACCGGAAGCTGTCGAAGCGCCATGCGCGCCCCGGCACCGACGACGTCGCGCTCATCCAGTACACCTCCGGCACGACCGGCGTGCCGAAGGGCGCGGTGCTCTCGCACGGGAACCTCATCGCCAACGCCGCGCAGGCGCGGGCGTGGGTGCCGCAGATCCAGCCGGGAGACGGCAGCGTGGTCTACGCGGTGCTCCCGATGTTCCACGCGTACGGCCTGACGCTCTGCCTGACCTTCGCGATGAGCATGGCCTCGCGACTCGTGCTCTTCCCGGCGTTCGACCCGGCCCTCGTGCTCAAGGCGATGAAGCACCACCCGCCGACCTTCCTGCCGGCGGTGCCCCCGATCTACGCCCGGCTGCAGCACGCGGCCGACTCGGCGAAGGTGTCGCTCCAGGGGATCCAGATCGGCATCTCGGGGGCCATGGCGCTCTCGAAGGAGGTCGTCGAACCGTGGGAGGCCCGCACCGGCGGCTACCTCGTCGAGGGCTACGGCCTGTCGGAGTGCTCCCCCGTGCTGCTCGCCAACCCGGTGTCCCCGGCTCGTCGGCTCGGGTCGATCGGCCTACCGCTGTCGTCGACCGAGGCGCGGGTGGCGGACCCGGACGACCCGACGAAGGTCCTCGGGACGGACGAACCGGGCGAGCTCCAGGTGCGCGGGCCGCAGGTCTTCCGCGGGTACTGGGGCAAGGCCGAGGCGACCGACGAGGTCTTCACGCCGGACGGCTGGTTCCGGACCGGCGACATCGTGGCGATCGGCGAGGACGGCTTCGTCCGGATCGTCGACCGCCTCAAGGAGCTCATCATCACGGGCGGGTTCAACGTCTCCCCGACCGAGGTCGAGGACGCACTGCTCAAGCACCCCAGCGTCCGCGAGGTGGCGGTCGTCGGCATCACCCAGGCGGGCAACGAGCAGGTCGTCGCCGCGGTCGTACCGAAGGACCCGGCGTCGTTCGACCCGGATGCCCTGCGTGCGTGGTCGCGCGAGCACCTGGCCGCCTACAAGGTGCCCCGCCGGATCGTCGTCGTCGAGGACCTGCCGCGGTCGATGATCGGCAAGGTGCTGCGGCGGAAGGTGCGGGACCGGATCCTCGGCGAGGACTGACCCCGCCCGCGGGGCGCGCCAGTCCGTCAGACTGCGACGGCGGTTTCACACCCCTGGCCGAATCCCCACACCGTCAGGCGCGCGTCCGCTCCGGCAGCGCGAGCACCGCCAGGCCGACCACGACGAGCGCGATCCCGACCCAGCCGCCGACGCCGAGGTGCTCCCCCACCACGAGCACGGCGAGGACCGCCGCCACGACGGGCTCGAACAGCGACAGCAGCGTCGCGACCGAGGCACGCACGGACCGCAGCCCGAGGGCGTACAGCGAGTGGCCGAGCACCGTCGGCACGAGCGCCAGGTACAGGAACACCGGCCAGTTCGACGCGACCCCGAGCGACGCGTGCCCGGCCACGACGGCGAGCACGACGAGCGGGAGGGCCGCCAGTCCGAAGACCGCCCCGACAAGGCCGCGCTCGCCCGACCGCGCCCGGACGACGTTCTCGGCCCCGGGACCGCCGGGCAGCGACACGCCACCCGGCAGCGCCCCGGGAGCGGACGCCCCGCGCATGCCCCGCGCGACCGCCCACGAGTACGAAGCGTAGGTCAGTCCGGCCGACAGCGCCGCCCCGAGTCCGAGCACGAGCGATCCACCCGCGCCGGAGCCCTCCGACCGCGCGAGCGTCACGACGACCATGCCGACCACGCTCACCAGGGTGGCGACGACCCACCGACCTGTGACGCGCCTGCCGTCGGCGACCCACTCGACGAGCCCCGCGAAGACGGGTGACGACCCGATGGCCACCGTCGTGCCGAGCGCGACGCCCGCGTCGGCGAGGGCCGCGTAGAACGCGACGGCGTAGACGACGAGCGACACCGCGCCGAGCAGCACCCACCGCCGACTGGCGGGGTCCCGGATCGCATCGAGGGTTCCGCGACGGGCGCCGGCGGCGAGGACGAGTCCGCCCAGACCGAACGTCACGGCACCGAACACGAACGCCGGGACGCCCGGCGCGAAGTGCGTCGCGGTGCCGGTGGTGCCCCACACGGCGGCGGCGACGAGGACGGCCGCGAGTCCGCCGGCTGGCCGGGAGGCGCGGCTCGCCGCCGTCCCGCCGGTCACGACACGTGGACGCTCGGTCGGCGGTTCACGTCGGGTTCGGCCTCGCGCAGGACCTCGCGCGTCACCGGGGCGACGTCGCCGACGCCGGTGAACACGAAGCGGATGGCGTTGCGGATGGGGCTGCCCTCGTTCCACTCGAAGTAGATGCTCGGCACCACCCCGGCGATGTCGCGGATCGCCAGCAACGTCGACGCGATGGTGTTCGGCACGTTGCCGGAGCGCACCTTCAGCACGCGGTGGCCGTGGATGACGTGCCCCTCGACGACCAGGTCTTCCTCGAAGTCGGAGGAGTCGGCCGGCAGCACCTCGAGGAACATCGTCGGTACGCGTGCCGGGATGCCGGAGTCGCGGCGCTCTTCGCGGCCCTTCGACCGGTACGCCTCGGCGGTGCCCGCACCGGGTTCGTTCGCGATGATGCAGACCGAGCTGAACTGGTCGGCGTTGGCCTAGACG
>NZ_BACZ01000040.1:2559-4769 GCF_000333375.1 Curtobacterium sp. B18 | reverse complement strand
AGTCGACGGACAGGTCGGACCGGCCGTAGTGGAACAGCAGCGGCAGGTCGAGCTGGGCGGAGTCGGCGCACCGCATGGGCCCGCTCGCGGCCGCGCCGCATCCGCCCGCTCGCGCCCGGCCGCGCGCCACCAGCGCCGCACGGTGCGCAGTAGCGTGAGGCTGCGGCGCCCGACGCTCGACCACTCCGGTCGCCGGGAATCGGAACCCGTACAGCACGGTTGCAGGCGAACACGAAACACCACGAGCCCGCGCGGAACGCACGAGACCGTGATCGCCCGCTCGACTCGAGAGAGCACGAAGCACCCCGCACGCAGCACCCCGCACCCCGCAGGACCCACGAACAGGAGCACCACCATGGCCACCGACTGGATCGCGCTGCAGGCCCTCGCGGCAGCCGAGTTCGGCCGCCGCGTCGCCGCCGTCACGGATTGGGACGCCTCGACCCCCGACTCCGAATGGACCACCAGAGACCTCGTGCGACACGTCGTCGAGGAACAGCGGTGGATCCCGAAGCTCCTGACGGGGTGCGACTACGCGCAGGCCGAGGCGGACCTCGAGGCGGTCGGCCCCGACCTCGCCGCCGAGTGGGCGAAGTTCGCCGCCGAAGCCATCGAGGCATGGCAGCGAACGCCCGCTGACACGCCGGTGCACCTCGCCACGGACGTCGTCCCCGCCGGCCAGTACCTCACCGAGCAGACCAGCGACATCACGATCCACACGTGGGACCTCGCGCGGGCGACCGGCAGCGACGAGACCCTCCCGGACGAACTGGTGCAGGCCGTGTGGGAACACTTCGAGCCGCAGATCGAGGACCTCGCCGCGACGGGCCTCTACGCCGCCCCGGTCGACGTCGACGATGATGCGCCGCTGCAGGTCCGCCTCCTCGCGGTCACAGGGCGCGATGCCAGGGTGGCAGCATGACAGAATCCGCCCGCTCGGCAAGCCCCGAATCCGCCCGCTCGGCGAGCCCCGAATCCGCCCGCTCGGGAACGAACGCGGCCGACGCCGCAGCAGAATCCGCCCGCTCGGCAACCCCGGAAACCGCCCGCTCGGCAACCCCGGAAACCGCCCGCTCGGCAACGCCTGGAACCGCCCACTCGGCAACCCCGGAAACCGCCCGCTCGGCGCCGGACGGCGGCAACGCGCCCGACGCGAACGCGCGCAACACCAACGCGCCCACCGCCGACGCGCCCGCGCCCCGCCCGGACACCGTCCGCCTCGGCGCCTCCGGCCTCCAGATCAGCTCCGTGATCCTCGGCATGATGTCCTACGGCGACCCCGACAAGGGCGCCCACGAGTGGAGCGTCGGCATCGACGAGGCCCGCCCCTTCGTCCGCCGCGCCTACGAGGCCGGCATCACGACGTTCGACACCGCGAACGTGTACTCCGCCGGCAGCAGTGAGGAGATCACCGGCACGCTCCTCAAGGAACTCGCCCCGCGCGAGGAGGTCCAGGTCTTCACGAAGGTCTTCAACCGCATGCGCCCCGGCCCGAACGGCGCCGGGCTCTCACGGGCGGCGATCATGCACGAGATCGACGCCTCGCTGACCCGCCTCGGCACCGACTACGTCGACCTGTACCAGATCCACCGCTTCGACCCGCACACCCCGGTCGAGGAGACGATGGAGGCGCTGCACGACGTCGTCAAGGCCGGCAAGGCGCGGTACATCGGCGCGAGCAGCATGTGGGCGTGGCAGTTCGCCGAGATGCAGCACGTCGCCGAGCTGCACGGCTGGACGCCCTTCGTGAGCATGCAGGACCAGTACAACCTCCTCGAACGCGAGGAGGAGCGCGAGATGCACCCCTTCTGCGCCCACACCGGCGTCGGCGTGATCCCGTGGAGCCCCCTCGCACGCGGCAAGCTCACGCGCCCGTGGGACGCGCAGGGCTCGGGGAGCCGGGCGAACACGGACGAGTTCGGCAAGACGCTCTACCGGCAGGACGAGGACGCGAACCGCGCGATCGTCGACGCGGTGCAGCAGGTCGCCGAGGCACACGACGTGAGCATGGCCCAGATCGCCCTGGCGTGGGTGGCCGGGAAGGACGCGGTCTCCGCGCCCATCGTCGGCGCGACGAAGGAGCACCACATCGACGACGCCGTGGCCGCGAGCCGGATCACGCTCACCGACGACGAGGTCACGCGACTCGAATCCGCGTACACACCCCGGGTGCCGTCCGGTTTCTGACGCACCCACCCGTGGGACGGGAG
>NZ_BACZ01000040.1:2292-2534 GCF_000333375.1 Curtobacterium sp. B18 | reverse complement strand
TTNNTTTNNTNNTTTTTTTTTTTTTTTTTTTTTTTTTTTTTTTTTTTTTTTTTTTTTTTTTTTTTTTTTTTTTTTTTTTTTTTTTTTTTTTTTTTTTTTTTTTTTTTTTTTTTTTTTTTTTTTTTGTTTTTTTTTTCTNTTTTTTTTTTTTTTTTTTNTTTTTTTTTTTTTTTTTTTTTTTTTTTTTTTTTTTTTTTTTTTTTTTTTTTTTTTTGGTTTTTTTTTTTTTTTTTTATTNTTTT
>NZ_BACZ01000040.1:0-2052 GCF_000333375.1 Curtobacterium sp. B18 | reverse complement strand
GCCCCTCCCGTTCTTTCGTTGCAACACCAAGGAGTGGACCCATGGCGACCTTCGTCGACCGCGTGACCCTGCACCTCACCGCGGGGAACGGCGGCAACGGCTGCGTGTCGGTCCGCCGTGAGAAGTTCAAGCCGCTGGCCGGCCCGGACGGCGGCAACGGCGGTGACGGTGGCGACATCGTCCTCGTCGCCGACCCCCAGGTGACGACCCTGCTCGGCTACCACCGTTCCCCGCACCGCTCGTCCAAGAACGGGCAGCCCGGCATGGGCGACATGCGGAGCGGCATCAGCGGGGAGACCCTCGAGCTCCCGCTGCCGATCGGCACCGTCGTGTACGACGAGAACGGTGACGTCCTGGCGGACATGACCGAGCCCGGCATGCGCGTCGTCATCGCTCCCGGTGGGCAGGGCGGCCTCGGCAACGCCGCGCTCTCGACCACGAAGCGCAAGGCCCCCGGCTTCGCGCTCCTCGGCACCGAGGGCTGGGCCGGCGACGTCAGCCTCGAGCTGAAGACGATCGCCGACGTCGCCCTCGTCGGGTTCCCGAGCGCCGGCAAGTCCTCGCTCATCGCCGCGATCTCCGCCGCCAAGCCGAAGATCGCCGACTACCCGTTCACGACCCTCACGCCGAACCTCGGCGTCGTCGAGTCGGGGTCCACGCGATTCACCGTCGCCGACGTCCCCGGTCTGATCGAGGGCGCGTCCGAGGGCAAGGGTCTCGGCCTCGAGTTCCTGCGCCACGTCGAGCGCTGCGAGGCCCTCCTGCACGTCATCGACTGCGCCACGCTCGACCCCGGGCGCGACCCGATCAGCGACCTCGACGTCATCCTCGGCGAACTCGAGCGCTACCCGGTCCCCGAGGGCCAGGTGCCGCTGCTCGAACGTCCGCAGATGATCGCGCTCAACAAGGTCGACGTGCCCGAGGCCGAGGAACTCGCCGCCTTCGTGCGCGAGGAGCTCGAGGGCCGTGGCTACCGCGTCTTCCCGATCTCGACCGCGTCCCGCAAGGGCCTGCGCGAGCTGACGTTCGCGCTGGCCGACGTCGTGGAGCAGGCCCGCGCGTCCCGTGCGGCCGAGCCGGTCGCCGAGCGGATCGTCCTCCGCCCCAAGGCGGTCGACGACAAGCCGTTCACGATCCGCGCCGAGGGCGGCGAGGAGCACCGCTTCTACCGCATCCGCGGGTCGAAGCCGGAGCGCTGGGTCCAGCAGACCGACTTCACCAACGAGGAGGCGATCGGCTACCTGGCCGACCGCCTGGCGAAGCTCGGTGTCGAGGACGGACTGTTCAAGGCCGGAGCCGTCGCGGGGTCCACCGTCGTGATCGGTGGCGACGGCGGCACGATCTTCGACTGGGAGCCGACGCTCACCTCGACCGCCGAGCTCATCACGAGTGCCCGCGGGACCGACGCCCGCATCGGCGCGACCTCGCGTCCGACCCGCAACGAGCGGCGCGAGGAGTACTTCGAGCGCATGGACGCCAAGGCCGCGGCGCGAGCCGAGCTCGAGCAGGAGCGCATCGCCGGTCTCTGGGCCGACGACGAGGACGACAGGGACTGACCACGGCATGACCGACACGACCGCACGCACCGACCTCGGACCCGTCACCCGGCACGAGGACATCCCGCGTGCCAGGCGGATCGTGGTCAAGGTCGGCTCGTCGTCGGTCAGCGGGGACAACACCGGGCAGATCGCCCGGCTCGTGGACGCCCTCGCGCTCGCGCACGCCCGGGGGACCGAGGTCGTCCTCGTGTCCTCCGGCCCGACCGGTCGCTCGGGTCCCTGACCGCCGCCGACGCCCGAGCCGCGAACACCCTGCTCGAGGACGTCCACCGGCAGTACGACACCCAGGTCCTCGTCCGGTTCGCACCGCAGATGAACGGCACGTGGGTGCGGTGGGGGCAGCAGCCGACCCAGTTCGTGCAGGCCTTCCGCGCGCTCGCGACGGCGGTGCACGCCGGCAGCTCGGACGCCCTGATGGTGTGGTCCCCGTCGTACGGCGCCGGGTACCCCTTCGGCGAGTCCGCGGGACGCCTGCAGGACCTCTCGGCGACGG
>NZ_BACZ01000041.1 GCF_000333375.1 Curtobacterium sp. B18 | reverse complement strand
GCGCCCGATCCAGCCGGACCGCTTCGTCGAGAACTGGGACGACATCGCCCCGATCCTCGAGATGACCGACCAGGAGCTCACGGCCAAGGGCGAGCTCCCGCTGACCTTCTTCGAGGCGCTGACCGTCCTCGCTCTGGCGTGCTTCGCCGAGGCCCCGGTCGACGTCGCCGTGATCGAGGTCGGCATGGGCGGTGAGTGGGACTCCACCAACGTGGTGCAGAGCCAGGTGGCGGTGTTCACGCCGATCGCGATCGACCACGCCAAGCAGCTCGGCAGCACCGTCGCCGAGATCGCCCGGACGAAGTCGGGCATCATCAAGCCCGCGTCGTCGGTCGTGTCGAGCGCGCAGGCCCCCGAGGCGCTCGCGGAGCTCCAGCGCGCCGCCGAGCTCACCGAGTCGACCCTGGCCGTCGAGGGCGAGGCGTTCCGGGTCGTCGACGTGACGCCGGCCGTCGGCGGGCAGCTCATCACCGTGCAGGGCGTCGCCGGTCGGTACGACGACCTCTTCCTGCCGCTGTTCGGCCGCCACCAGGCCGACAACGCCGCCGTCGCGATCGCGGCCGTCGAAGCCTTCCTCGGCCGCGGCTCCCAGCCCCTCGACGAGGACGTCCTGTCCGAGGGGCTCGCCGGTGCGACGAGCCCCGGCCGGCTCCAGCCGATCGCCCAGGACCCGACCGTCGTGGTCGACGCGGCGCACAACCCGCACGGCGCCCGTGCCCTCGCCGAGGCGCTGCCCGTGGCGTTCCCGTCCGGCCACGTGGTCGGCGTCGTGGGGATCCTCGGCGACAAGGACGCCCGCGGGTTCGTCCGCGCGCTCAAGGACACGGTGGCGACCTTCGTGGTGACCCAGCCACCGGGGGAGCGTGCGCTCGACGCGGACGCGTTCGCGCGCGTCGTCGTCGACGAGGTCGGCGAGGACCGGGTGGTCGTCGAGCCGTCCCTCGCGGCCGCCCTGCAGGAGGCGCGTGACCTCGCCGACGACGCCGAGGCGGACGACGCCATGGTGCTCGTCGCCGGCTCGATCGTGATGGTGGGCCGGGTCATGGACCTGGTCCACGCGGAGGGCGAGGCGAAGTGACGGAGCCGAGCCGCGCCTCCAGGCCCGCCCGGGTGCGGAAGCCGCGTCGCGAACGCGGCGCGCGCGAGAGCCTGCTGTCGATCAGTCTCGTGCTCGAGGCGATCATGTTCTTCTTCCCGATGCTCGTCGTCTTCGGCAAGGGGACACTTCCGCCGGCGGTCGCGTTCGGCGGTGGCATCGGTGCGATGGTGGTGCTGGCGCTGGCCTCACGTCTGACCGGCAACCGGGCCGGTGTAGGGTTCGGGTGGCTGCTGCAGGCGGCCATCCTCGCCACCGGGTTCATCGAACCGTTCATGTTCGCCGTGGCCGTGGTGTTCCTGGCGCTGTGGGTCTTCTGCTTCGTCAAGGGCGGTCAGCTCGACCGTCAGAACGCCGCGAGACGCGCGGCCCTCGGCGAGGACTGACCACCCCGTTCGACCACGAAACACCAGGAGTTCTGCGTGTCCGATCTCGAAGAGACCCTCGTCCTCGTCAAGCCCGACGGCGTCGCCCGCCAGCTCACCGGTGAGATCCTCCGCCGGATCGAGGCCAAGGGCTACGAGATCGTCGACCTGAAGATGCTGACTGCGCCCCGCGACCTGCTCGACGCCCACTACGAGGAGCACCAGGGCAAGCCGTTCTTCGAGCCGCTCGTCGAGTTCATGCAGTCCGGCCCGGTCGTCGCCGTGCGCCTCGCCGGCAACGGCGTGATCGCCGGCTTCCGGTCGCTCGCCGGCACCACCGACCCGACCTCGGCCGCCCCCGGCACCATCCGCGGCGACCTCGGCCGCGACTGGGGCCTCAAGGTCCAGCAGAACCTCGTGCACGGCTCGGACAGCCCCGAGTCGTCGGCACGCGAGCTCGCCCTCTGGTTCGCCTGAGCTCCGGGAGCGCCGCGTGACGAACAACGACCGTCCCTCGAAGAACGAGCGTCGCCAGCACGCCCGTGACGTCGCCCGGCAGCGGGCCGAGGCTGAGAAGCGCCGCAAGCGTCGCAACCGCTGGTTCCTGCAGGGCGGCATCGGCCTCGGCATCATCGCGATCGCGGCCGTCGTCGCCATCGTCGTCGTGAACGTGAACAACCAGCCCGCCGTGTCCGCGGCCGGACCGAAGAACATGGCGACCGGCGCGATCCAGTTCACCGGCAGCGGCGGCGAGGTCACCCCGGTGACCACCCCGGCGGTCGGCGCGTCCGCGACCCCGTCGGCCGTGCCCACCGCGGCCGCCGACGGGAAGGTCCAGGTCACCGAGTACGTCGACTGGGCCTGCCCGGTCTGCAAGCAGTTCGAGGCGGCCTACGCCGACCAGATCCTCGACAAGGTGAAGTCCGGGGACGCGACGCTCGCGATCCAGCCCGTGTCGATCCTCGACCGCAGCTACCAGAACTCGCGCTACGCCAGCCGTGCCGCGAACGCCGCGATGTGCGTCGCGAACTACGCCCCGGACACGTTCCTCGACGTCCAGACGCAGTTCTTCGACAACCAGCCGGAGGAGGGCACGAAGGGCCTGACGAACGCCGAGATCGCGAAGCTCGTGAAGGCGGGCGGTGCGACCGGGTCGGACGTCTCCTCGTGCCTGTCGAGCGAACGGTTCCGCGGCTGGGTGACGAAGTCCACGAACGCCGTGCTGGCCGATCCCGCACTGCAGGGCACGCAGGGCTTCGGCACGCCGACCGTCCTCGTGAACGGCAAGAAGATCGCCACGCTGACGGACGTCATCACCGAGATCGACGCTGCGTCGAAGTAGCACGCACCACGAACGACGGCCCCCACTCCCGACCGGGAGCGGGGGCCGTCGTCGTACCGGCGCGGAGTGGGACTACGCCTTCCCACCGTTCTGCTCGACGAACGCCGCGAACGCGTCCGTGTCGGTGAGCGAGCCGTTGTACTGCTTGCCGTTCACGATCACGGTGGGGGTCCCGGTGACCTTGTCGAGCGACGAGTTCGGGATCGGGTCGTTCAGCACCCGGTTCGTCGCGTCGGCGACCCACCCGGCGAACGTCTGGTGCGTGATGCAGGACGCCACGTGCTCGTTCGTCGCCCCGGCGGCCTTCGCCAGTGATGCGAGCTTGTCGTTCGTCAGGCCGCGGGTGCTCTCGGACGGCTGGTTCTCGTAGAGCGACGTGTTGTACGCCAGGAACGCGTCCGGGTCGTAGTTCGCGACGCAGGCCGCGGCTGCCGCCGAGCGCGTCGAGTACTTCGACCCGAGCGACACGCGGTCGAGCAGGTTGAACGGGTGCAGCTCGAGCGTCGCCGAGCCGTCCTGCACCCACTGCTTGATCTGGGACATCTGGCTGGTCTCGAACTGGTTGCAGTACGGGCACATGTAGTCCGAGTACACGGTGATGTTCGCGACCGAGTCGTCCTGCTTCGTGGGCGTCGGCGTCCCGCCCTCCGGCGTCGCCTTGGTGGTCACGGGGACGATCTGCCCGTTCGAGCCCTTCAGGAGCACGCCGTCGCTCGCCATGTTCCTCGGCCCGGGGCCCGCGGGCTGCACGGAGTTCGCGACCACCACGACGACGATCGCGGCGACCGCGAGCGCACCCACGATGATGCCGCTGATCCCCAGCGTCTTGTTGCGGCGTCGACGCGCCTGCTCCTTCGCGCGGGCGAGGCGTGCGCGCTCCCGCGCCGCCTCCCGCCGGGCCTTCTTGCTCTCGTTCTCGCTCATCGCCATCGAGCGTAGGTCGAACGGGTGTGCCGATCGGCCGATCTGGCTGGGAAGGACCCAGGAATTCGATGACGCGTCATCGGTGACGCTCAGCGGACGATCAGAAGGACGAGAGGATCGTCGGGAACTTGATGAGGATCGTGACCACGATGAACAGGTAGTTCGCCAGCGGGAACGCCCAGCAGAACGGCAGCAGGGTCCGGCCGACCCGCTGTGCGCCGGCGCCGAAACGCCCCTGTGCGGCGTTCCAGATCGTGAACACCCAGAACATCGGGATCGTCATCGACCAGACGAGCATGCACCAGGGGCACAGCGCGCCGATGAACCACACGGTCTGGGTGAAGAGCCACGTGACGAACACCCACGCCAGGAACACGCCCGCGTTGAACGCGATCCAGAACCACCGCGAGCCGTTCCGGAACCCGGCGAGGAGCATGATCGCGACCGCGATCGGCGCGACGAAGCCCATCACGCCGAGCAGCGGGTTCGGGAAGCCGAACAGGTGACCCTGCCAGCTGGCCATCACGTCGGAGCAGCTGATGAACGGGTTGACGTCGCACGACAGGGCCTGCTTCGGGTTCGCGTACTTGGCGAACTCGTCGAGGACGAGGGAGAAGGACCCGAACAGGCCCACCACGCCGGTGACCAGGAGGAAGACGGCCATGGCGATCGGACGGCGGGCTGCGGGTGCTGGCGTGCTCACGGCGTCATCATCGCACGCTCGATCCGGTCCTTTCCCGGTGCGGCATGCGATAATCCCTGGAGGTCGTGCGGCCATCCGCACGACGACGAAAGCTTTCCGGGCCCAGCCCGGACGATCAGGTGCGGTGAGAGCGCACCGTGACCGGGACGCGCGTCACTCCGACGCCGAGCCGATCGGGCCGGGTGCCCGACGGAACGGCTGCGGACACCACAAGTTGACGCACCGGCCACAAGACAGCGAACGCGGGGGCGTGGTCGCCACCCGCTACAACTACAGAATTCCCGCCGTCCGTCAGGACGCGAGCGGGGTCAAGGAGTGCACCAGGTCCATGGTGGAGCAGAACAACGACNACACGAACAACGAAGAAGTCGCACCGAAGCGTCGCAGCCGCCTGTTCGGCGGTCGGCGTGCCCGGTCGACCGGCCAGGAGGCACGGGGGGACGCCCTGCAGACGGGTCCCGTCGAGCAGGTGACCGGGTCCCCGGCAGACGGCGTCTCCGACGCCGGCGACGCTCCGACGGAGGTCGGCGCGGAGGCGCT
Source organism: Curtobacterium sp. B18 (assembly GCF_000333375.1). Classification (GTDB taxonomy): domain Bacteria; phylum Actinomycetota; class Actinomycetes; order Actinomycetales; family Microbacteriaceae; genus Curtobacterium. Next base: position 5,365 of record NZ_BACZ01000041.1, on the reverse strand, counting down.
CGCGGTGACGGACGCAACGCCGGACGCCGGGGGAGCGCCGGAGGCGCCCACCGTGTCGGTCGCCGTCGAGGCGACCGCCGGCGGTGACGAGCCGCACGACGTCAGCACCCTCACCGGCGACCTGCCGGTGATCGCCGTCGGTGACGACGCCGAGACCGCTGCCGCACCGGCCGCCACGGCCGGGGCGGACGTGAGCCGCGCCTCCAGTCCGGCGGAGTCCGCCGACGAGCCGTTCGTCCCCAAGGCGACCAGCACGCTCAGCCTGATCTTCCACGCGCCGGTGCTGCCGGACCTGCCCGAGCGCGCGCCGCGGCACGACGAGGACGACGACGACGAGCAGCCCGGTGGCCGCCGTCGCTCGCGCCGTCGCGGCACGAGCGCCGACCGCGAGGGCCGTGAGCCGCGCGAGGGCCGTGAGCCGCGTGAGCCGCGCGACCACCTGGAGCCCCGCCGCCGCGAGGTCGAGTACATCACCGAGCCGCAGAAGGTGAAGGGCTCGACGCGACTCGAGGCCAAGAAGCAGCGCCGTCGCGACGGTCGCGACGCCGGACGGCGTCGCCAGGTCGTCACCGAGGACGAGTTCCTCGCCCGTCGCGAGAGCGTCGACCGGCAGATGATCGTCCGGTCGAGCGCCTCGAAGATCGAGATCGGCGTGCTCGAGGACGGGATCCTCGCCGAGCACTACGTGACGAAGTCGCACAACGTGTCGCTCATCGGCAACGTGTACCTCGGCAAGGTGCAGAACGTGCTGCCCTCGATGGAGGCGGCGTTCGTCGACATCGGCCGCGGGCGCAACGCCGTGCTGTACGCCGGCGAGGTCGACTGGAACTCGGTCGACACCGGCAACCACGGCCGTCGCATCGAGGCCGCGCTGAAGCCGGGTGACAAGGTGCTCGTGCAGGTCACGAAGGACCCGGTCGGCCACAAGGGCGCCCGGCTGACGAGCCAGGTCTCGCTGCCCGGTCGCTACCTCGTGTACGTGCCGAACGGCTCGATGAACGGCATCTCCCGCAAGCTGCCGGACACCGAGCGGGCGCGGCTGAAGAAGATCCTCAAGGAGGTCCTCCCGGAGCACGCGGGCGTCATCGTCCGCACCGCCGCCGAGGGCGCCACCGAGGAGCAGCTCACCCGCGACGTGCAGCGCCTCACCAGCCAGTGGGAGGCGATCCAGAAGAAGGTCGCGAACGGCCAGGCGCCGGTCATGCTCCACTCGGAGCCCGACCTGCTCGTGAAGATCGTCCGCGACGTCTTCAACGAGGACTTCACGAAGCTCATCATCGACGGGTCCGCCGCGCGCGAGACCATCGACGAGTACCTCACCGCGGTCGCGCCCGACCTCAAGGACCGGGTGGAGATCTACGACGGGCCCGACTCGTTCGAGGAGCACCGCCTCAACGAGCAGATCGAGAAGGCGCTCGACCGCAAGGTGTGGCTGCCCTCCGGTGGCTCGCTCGTGATCGACCGCACCGAGGCCATGACCGTCGTCGACGTCAACACGGGGAAGTTCGTCGGGTCCGGCGGCAACCTCGAGGAGACCGTCACGAAGAACAACCTCGAGGCGGCCGAGGAGATCGTCCGGCAGCTCCGCCTGCGCGACATCGGCGGCATCATCGTCGTCGACTTCATCGACATGGTGCTCGAGTCGAACCGCGACCTCGTGCTGCGTCGCCTCATCGAGTGCCTCAGCCGTGACCGCACGAAGCACCAGGTCGCCGAGGTCACCTCGCTCGGCCTCGTGCAGATGACCCGCAAGAAGATCGGTGTCGGCCTCCGCGAGTCCCTCGACGAGGTCAACGCCAAGGTCAACGACAACAACGCCGACCCGGGGCCGTCCAAGAGCCGTCGGAAGAGCCGCGGCGGGGCCGGCAACGGGAACGGCAACGGCAACGGCAACGGGAACACCTCCGGCAACGGCGGGGGCAACGGTTCGTCGTCGAACGGGTCGTCGAACAGCTCGCACGCGCACCAGATCACGGACGACGTGAAGAACGCGCTGTCCCGGATCGCCGCTTCGACCATCCCGCACGAGGAGCACGACGGGGCCGCGGCTCCGGCCTCCGCGCCGTCGGCCGGGTCGGGTGCGTCGGAGGCGTCGGAGGCGTCGGCATCGGCTGCGTCGGCCGCGTCGGCTGCGGATGCGCCTGCGTCCGACGGCGAGCAGCCGTCCGGACCGAAGCGTCGTCGTCGTCGCGGTGGTCGCGGTGCCGGTGCACCCGAGTCGACGGTGGAGACCGCTTCCGGCTCGTCGGACACGTCCGGTGCGCCGGCTGCGTCCGAGCCTGCTGCCGCTCCTGCTGCTGCCGCTCCTGCTGCTTCCGGTGCTGCTCCTGCGGCTGTGGCCGAGCCGGTCGCTGCCGCTCCGGCTGCTGCTCCGGTCGCCGAGGAGGCCCCGGCCAAGGCGCCGACCCGACGCCGCGTGAGCTCGAGCGCCCCGGTGACGCCGACCGAGACGTCCGTCGCGATCCTGGACATCCCGATCGCGGCGACGAAGCGCGAACCGCGCCGGGTCAGCGGCGACGCCGAGTCCCTGCTCGACTCCGTCCTGCAGGCGCTCCCGGAGCCCAAGCAGCCGGGGCAGGGGCGTTCGCGGTCCCGTCGTGTCTCGTCCCCGAGCATCAGCGCGCCGGCGACGGCCGAGGGTGACGACACCGACGACGGCGCCGTGATCCTGGGGAACTGACGATGTCGAACCCCGGCGACCCGCAGCGGTCGCAGCACGATCGCGGGTACTACGGCGCGGGCTGGTCACAGCCCGCGCCGCCGGCGCAGCCGTACGGGGCGCCCCAGGGCGGTTCGGACCCGGGTGCGCCGCAAGGTACGCCGTACGCGGGTGCACCGCAGGGCGGGCCGTACGCGGGTGGGCCGTACCAACGTGCGCCGTACCAGGGTGGGCCCTACCCGGCTCCCCGACCGCCCCGGGCAGCGGCGGACCCGCGCCGGGCCTTCGCGCCGGGAGCCTCGGTGACGAACACCGCCGGGGCGCTCATCGCGGTCGTGTCGATCGTGCTCGTCGAGTTCGTCTCGGGCCTCATCGGGTTGCTCGGCGCCTCGTTCGTCGTGCACCCGTTCGCCAGCTACGGCGCCGGCGGCAGCCTCATCGGCGGGTTCGTGTCCGGGGTCTTCGCCGCGCCCTTCCCGTTCTACGCCGGAGCGTTCCTCGCCCTGGCGTTCCTCGCGCCCATCGACCGTCGGAGTCCGCTGCCGACGGTCCTCCTCCGTGCCGTGCTCGCCGGAGCCGCCGGCACCATCGCGCTCGCGCTCGTCGGGGTGTTCACGGGGACCTTCGGTGCCGTCCGGTCCGGGGGCGCGCAGATCCTCATCGACGTCGTCACCCGGCCGCTGCAGTCCGGTGTGCCGTTCACGCTCATGCTCATCGCGACCTCCACCGCGGCGTGGCTCTGGCTCGGGCGTCCCCGGGGCGGTCGTCGGGCGCTCGGGGCTCCCGGCACGCCCGGGACGGTCCGTCCGGCCGACGCCGTGCCCCCGGCGACGGTGCAGTCCGGCGCGTCGGGTGTGCAGGGCCAGCCCGGAGGGCAGGGCCACCCGGGTCTCTCCGGCCAGCCGCCGCACGGCCAGCCGGGACAGTCCGGACAGTCGGGTGCTGGTCAGCCGGGTGTTGGTCAGCCGGGTGCTGGTCAGCCGGGTGCGCAGTGGCCGCCGGTGCCCCCGTCCGCGCCGCCGCAGGCTCCGTCGAACCCCTGGGGTCCTCCGGCCGCTCGCTGACCGCTCAGCGGCCCGCTGTGGCCTCGTGGGCCGTTCGCGGCCCCGTGCGCTGGGTCGCGCGGTGGTGCGGCGTTCGGCGTTCGTTGCCGGGTGCGAGGTTGCACGCGTGGTGCGCGCTTGTGGCGCCGCACGGTGCGATCAACCTCGCACGGAGTGCGCGACCGCGCACGGTGCGGCGTGGCGGGCGTGTGTCGCGCCTCCTGGCTGCCGTGGTGCGGCGTTCGGTACCGGGTGCGAGGTTGCACGCGTGGTGCTTGCTTGTGGCGCCGCACGGTGCGATCAACCTCGCACGGAGTGCGCAACCGCGCACGGTGCGGCGTGGCGGGCGTGTGTCGCGCCTCCTGGCTGCCGTGGGGCGGCGTTCGTCGCCGGGTGCGAGGTTGCACGCGTGGTGCTTGCTTGTGGCGGCGCACGGTGCGGGCAACCTCGCACGGAGTGCACGACCGCGCACGGTGCGCCAGCGCACCACCATCGTCGCCGCCCGTCGCCGCGCGCAGCCGCCGCGGCCCCGCAGCGGCCCGGCCGCGGCCGGTCAGAACGTGTGCTTGTCCCGCTGCGCGACCCGCAGCCCGCTGCGGATCAGCCGCAGCACCAGCTCGCGACCGGTGACCGCCGTGGCCCCCGCGGCGACGAGTTCGTCGTAGCGCGCGAGCGGCACGTCGTAGTGGTCGTGGTCGAACGCGCGCCGTGGGATACCGGCCCGTCGGGCGAACTCGTGCAACTCGTCGTATGATGTGTCACTGACGAGGTGCGACCACAGAGTGTCGTGAGCGGGCCACGTCGGCGGGTCGATCATCACGGTCACACGGCAATCGTACGTGCGTCGCCGTTTGACCGGACCTGGGGGCATCGAGTATTCTCGATCCCTGGTGTCAGCGGGCCGTTCTGCCTGCGTCGCCGATCGGGCCCGGCCCTCCGGGAACCGCTCGTGCAGAAGTGGGCACCCGAGACTTCCCTCAAGCAGAGTTACGTAAGGATTTCCACGTGGTTTACGCAGTAGTGCGCGCCGGCGGCCGTCAGGAGAAGGTCGAGGTCGGCACGATCATCACGATCGACCGTGCCAAGGCCGACGACAAGGGCAACATCGACCTCGCCCCGGTGCTCCTCGTGGACGGTGACAAGATCACGTCGGCGGCTTCCGAGCTCGCCAACGTGACGGTCACCGCCGAGGTGCTCGAGGACCTCCGCGGTCCCAAGGTCGTCATCCAGAAGTTCAAGAACAAGACCGGGTACAAGAAGCGTCAGGGTTTCCGCGCTGAGCTCACCCGCGTCAAGATCACCTCGATCGCGTAAGGCGGGAGTAGAAGATGGCACACAAGAAGGGTGCGAGCTCCACTCGCAACGGTCGTGACTCGAACGCACAGCGCCTCGGCGTGAAGCGCTTCGGTGGCGAGGTCGTCAACGCCGGCGAGATCATCCTGCGCCAGCGCGGTACCCACTTCCACCCGGGCGCCAACGTCGGCCGCGGTGGCGACGACACGCTGTTCGCCCTCTCGGCCGGTTCGGTCGAGTTCGGCACCAAGGGCGGCCGCAAGGTCGTCAACATCGTCAACGCGTAAGCAGTTCGACGATCTGACTCTGCGGGAGGGGCGGGCCACGAGCGCGCCCCTCCCGTTCTTTCGTTGCAACACCAAGGAGGGAC
>NZ_BACZ01000042.1 GCF_000333375.1 Curtobacterium sp. B18 | reverse complement strand
CTGGCGGTCGGCTCGCTCGTCGTGCTCCAGCAGTACACGGCGCAGCCGACGGTCAACCAGCCGAACTCGGCGTCGCCCGGAGCGGTGTCCGCCGACGGCCAGGTCACCTTCAGCTGGGCGGCGGCCACGTGCCCGACCGGGTACACCGTGTCGTCGTACGCGTACACGATCACCGGCGGCAAGGACTCCTCGAGCCAGACCTCGGGCACGCTCGACGCCGACCACCGATCGGTCACCGTGCAGATCGACGCGGTCGACACCTCGGCCTCGCTGAGCTACACCGTGACGTGCGGCAACCTCGCTGCGTCGGCTGCGTCCGAGGCCGCGTCCAGCGACACCTGGCAGGCGACCGACGAGCCGACGGTCGACCCGACGGACGGCAACAACCCCAGCCAGGGCCCGCAGGACGGCAACTGACCGACCCCCGGACGGGGGCTCGCGACACCGTTGCGTAACGGTTCGTGCGGGCCCCCGGTCACCAGCGTCTCACCAGCGAACCCTGCCGTACACTTGCCCGGACGGACATTCGGAGGAGTACGTGCCAGAAGGTGTGACCGCGGGGATCACCCTCCTCGCCAACCGCTACGAGATCGGTGAAGTCATCGGTCGGGGCGGCATGGCCACTGTGCATCTGGGCAACGACACCCGGCTCGGACGCAAGGTGGCCGTCAAGCTGCTGAAGCCCAGCCTCGCCAACGACCCGGCGTTCCGCACCCGTTTCCGCCAGGAAGCGCAGGCGGCCGCCCGCATGGCGCACCCGACGATCGTCCGCGTCTACGACGCCGGCGAGGAGACCGTCACCGAGACCTCCGGCGCCGAGGTGCAGGTGCCCTTCATCGTCATGGAGTACGTCGAGGGCCGACCGCTCTCCGACATCATCGGCGAGGGCCCGGTCGCCCCGGACGAGGCCGTGCGGATCACCGAGGGCATCCTGACCGCGCTCGAGTACTCGCACCGAGCGGGTGTTGTGCACCGCGACATCAAGCCGGCCAACGTCATGGTGACGCACGCCGGCCAGGTCAAGGTGATGGACTTCGGCATCGCCCGGGCCATCACGGACACGTCCGCGACCGTCGCCCAGACCACGTCGATCCTCGGCACCGCGTCGTACTTCTCCCCGGAACAGGCACGCGGCGAGACCGTGGACGCCCGCACCGACGTCTACTCCACCGGTGTCGTGCTCTTCGAGCTGCTCACCGGGCGCCCGCCGTTCCTCGGGGACACCCCGGTGGCCGTCGCCTACCAGCACGTCAGCGAGCAGCCCGTCGCGCCGTCGTCCCTCACGCCCGAGGTCTCGCCGGCGCTCGACGCGGTCACGCTGCACGCCCTGGTGAAGGACCGCACGCGCCGGTACCAGAACGCCGCCGAGTTCCGCTCCGAACTCCAGCAGGCCGCAGCGGGCAAGGTGCCCGCGTCGACCCGCAAGCTCCAGCAGCAGGCCGCGCACGACGCGTCCACGGTGCTGTTCGGCGTCAACCCCCGCACGACCTCGAACCCGGCGGTGGCCTTCCGCGAGCTCGACGACGACACCGCCGAGCACCGCCCCCAGCGCACGCAGAACCGTCCGCCGGTGGCGTGGATCTGGGTCGGCATCATCCTGACCGCAGCAGTCATCGTCGCGGTCGTGTTCTTCGTCGCGAACCTCGGTCCGGGCAAGCCGCCGGTGACGTCCTCGGTGAGCGTGCCGAACGTCGCCGGTGCCACCTACGACTCGGCGGCCGCCGCACTCGACAAGAAGGACCTCGTCCCGGTCAAGGTCGAGGAGAACTCCGACGACGTCGACCGGGGATCGGTCATCCGCACCGAACCCGGGTCCGGCACGAACGTCGCGCGCAAGCAGAACATCCGCGTCATCGTCTCGCTCGGCCCCGAGCAGCTCGCCGTCCCCGACCTCGCGGGGCAGACGCAGGACGCCGCGCAGAAGGCGCTCGAGCAGGCGGGCTTCGCCGTCGGCGCGGTCAGCTCCGACTACTCGCCGACGGTGCCCGAGGGGACGGTCATGAGCACCGACCCCGCGGCCTCGTCGACGCACACCAAGGGGACGGTGGTGAACCTCACCGTCTCGAACGGCAAGGTCGAGCTGCCGAACGTGACGCAGCAGCCGTTCCAGAACGCGAGCGACACCCTCACCGGGCTCGGCCTCAAGGTGACGCCGAACGCGATCATGTCCTGCACCAGCGGTCTGGTCACGCAG
>NZ_BACZ01000043.1 GCF_000333375.1 Curtobacterium sp. B18 | reverse complement strand
CTCCGGCGAACTGGGCTTCATGCGCGTCGCCGGCCCCGATGGGCCGGGTGAGCAGATCCAGACGCTCGTCTCGCTCTCCGGTCTCGCCCGCCATCTGGCGACGAAGCGCTTCAAGCTGTCCGACGTGATGGGCGACTACACGCCCGCGCCCAAGCTCGACGCCTGCGTCGCCGAGTGGATCGAGCAGGCCGCGACGCAGCTCTGCGGTCCGCTCGACGCGGTGAACTGCCTGATCAA
>NZ_BACZ01000044.1 GCF_000333375.1 Curtobacterium sp. B18 | reverse complement strand
ACCCGGCGACGAGCCCGGTGCCGACGCCGATGTCGTACTGGGTGGCCAGCGCGTCCCGGACGGCACCGAGCTGCCCGTGCGTGTACACGACGCCCTTGGCCGGGCCGGTCGACCCCGACGTGAACAGCACGGCGGCCGGTGCGTCGGCGCCGGGGGCCTCGGGCACGGCGGTCCCCCGTGCGAGCCGACCCCGAGCTGCTCGAGGCCCAGCGCCGCGGCATCCCGGTCCTGCACCGCTCGCAGGCCCTCGCCGCGCTCATCGCCGGCCAGCGCCTCGTCGCGGTCGCCGGTGCCCACGGCAAGACGACGTCGACGGGCATGATCGTCACAGCGATGGTCGAGCTGGGTCTGGACCCGAGCTTCGTCAACGGCGGGGTCATCCAGTCCCTCGGCACGAGCTCCGCTCCCGGGTCGAGCGACCTGTTCGTCGTCGAGGCCGACGAGTCCGACGGCTCGTTCCTGCTCTACGACGTCGCCGTCGCGCTCGTCACGAACGTCGACGCCGACCACCTCGACCACTACGGCAGCGAGGAGGCCTTCACCGAGGCGTTCGTCGAGTTCGCCGCGAAGGCGTCCGAGCGGGTCGTCATCTCGAGCGACGACGCCGGCGCAAAGGCCGTCACCGCCGGCATCCGCGCGCGCACCGACGCCCCCGAGGTCGTCACCTTCGGCGAGGCCGTCGACGCCGACGTCCGGATCGAGCGCATCACCGAGTCCGCCGGCGTCGAGGTCGACTTCCGCGCAGCGGGCGCATCGCACCACCTGACGCTCCGCGTGCCCGGGCGGCACAACGCGATCAACGCCGTCGGCGCGTTCGCCGTCCTGACCGGACTCGGCGTCGCCGCCGCGGACGCGATCCGCGGGATCGAGGCCTTCGGCGGCACCCAGCGGCGCTTCGAGCTGCACGGCGTGGAGCGCGGGGTCTCGGTCTACGACGACTACGCCCACCACCCGACCGAGGTCGCGGCCGCGCTCAGGGCGGCACGGAACGTCGTCGGCGACGGCCGCATCATCGCGATCCACCAGCCGCACCTGTACTCGCGGACCCGGATGATGGCCGGCGACTTCGCGAAGGTCTACGAGGAGCTCGCCGACCACACCGTCGTCCTCGACGTCTACGGCGCCCGCGAGGACCCGGAACCCGGCGTCACCGGCGCCCTCGTCCAGGAGCGCTTCGCCGACCAGTCGCGTGTCGAGTTCCTGCCGGACTGGGACGAGGCGTCCGCGCGCGCCGCCGCGGTCGCGCGGGACGGCGACATCATCATGACGCTGAGCTGCGGCGACGTGTACCGCATCATCCCGCAGGTGCTCAGTGCCCTCCACGACGACGGGACGCAGTCCCGGTGAAGCGTCCAGAGGGGTTCGACGAGGGTCCGGCCCGCCCGGACGCACCTGCTGCGGGCGCGCGTGCGCCCCGGCAGCGCCGCACCCCGACGGCCCCGAGGCGTCCGTCCCGCGAGGTCGAGCCGGAGGTCCAGGAGGCGCGGCACGAGCCCGCCCCGACCGCGCCGGACGGCGAGACGGCCGACCCCACCGCCACCGACCCGGCGACCGCCTCGGCGCGCGACCGTGCCGGGGCCCTCGCCGGCGCCGCGGGGCGGCGCCTCGGCGCCGGGCTGTCCTCGGTCGCCGGACGGCTGCGCGAGTACACGCCGGACGAGGACCACCACGACCCGGAGGCCGAGCGCACCGCCCGCGAGCGGCGGGAGACCGAACGGCAGGACGCCGAGCGGCTCGCCCACCTCACCGACCTGCACGGCTCCGACCCGGACGGCACCGACCTGCACGGCTCCGAGCAGCGCGAGGGCGAGCGCCCGATCGGCGCCGGCGTCCGCGCGGCGGAGACCGCGCGCGAGGCCCGGATCGCCAAGCGCCGCCGTCGCCTGCTCGAGCGGGCCGAGGTCCGTCGCTTCACCCGCCGCAGCCGCCACCGCCGTGCCGCGTGGATCACCGCGGCGAGCATCGTCCTGGTGTTCGGGATCTCGATCCTCGTCGCGGTGTTCTCGCCCCTGATGGCCCTGCAGACGATCGAGGTGAAGGGCACGAACCGCGTCGACGCCACCGAGGTCCGCCAGGCGCTCTCCGACCAGATCGGCACCCCGCTGGCGCGGCTCGACTTCGACGCCATCAAGCGCGACATCGCCGGCTTCCCGCTCATCGAGAGCTACGTGACCGAGGAGGCCCCGCCGCACACCCTCGTCGTCACGGTCACCGAGCGCACGCCCGTCGTGGCGGTGCGGTCCGGGAAGTCCTTCGACCTCGTCGACCCCGCTGGCATCGTCGTGCAGTCCTCGCCGAAGCAGCCCGCCAACATGCCGCTCGCCGACATCGGGAAGGCGAGGCTCGGATCGAGCGAGTTCCGCACGATGACCGAGGTCGTCCTGGCGCTGCCGTCGACCGTGCGGTCGCAGGTGACGAGCGTGAAGGGCTCGACCGCCGACGACGTGACGCTCACCCTGCGCGACCGCTCGAGTGTCGTCTGGGGCAACCCCGAGCAGTCCGACGCCAAGGCGGCGCTCCTCGCGGCCCTCGTGAAGGACCACGCGGCCCGGAACCCCGGCACCGTGGTCGAGTACGACGTGAGCGCGCCCGACAACGGGATCATCCGCGCGAAGAAGTAGCGGAATCGCGCGACACGCGGCGTGGCGGCGCGACAGCCTGCGGACGGCACCCGTAGCGTCGATGCGAGCACCACATCTACCAGCATTGCCCCTGAACTTCAAGTAGAGGTTGAGGGTTCAACCGGAGGCCTGACTGACGTGACCACGAACCACAACTACCTCGCCGTCATCAAGGTCGTCGGTGTCGGCGGCGGCGGCGTCAACGCCGTCAACCGGATGATCGAGCTCGGCCTCCGTGGCGTCGAGTTCATCGCGATCAACACCGACGCGCAGGCGCTGCTGCTCAGCGACGCAGACGTCAAGCTCGACGTCGGCCGCGAGATCACCCGCGGCCTCGGCGCCGGCGCGGACCCCGAGGTCGGCCGTCGCGCCGCTGAGGACCACGCCGAGGAGATCGAAGAGGCCCTCGCCGGTGCTGACATGGTGTTCGTGACCGCCGGTGAGGGTGGTGGGACCGGCACGGGTGGTGCGCCCGTCGTCGCCCGCATCGCCAAGTCCATCGGCGCCCTCACCATCGGTGTCGTCACGAAGCCGTTCAGCTTCGAGGGCAAGCGTCGTCAGTCCCAGGCCGAGAACGGCGTCGCCGGGCTCAAGGACGAGGTCGACACGCTCATCGTCGTGCCGAACGACCGCCTGCTCGAGATCAGCGACCGCGGCATCTCGATGGTCGAGGCCTTCGCCACCGCCGACCAGGTGCTCCTCGCCGGCGTGCAGGGCATCACCGACCTCATCACCACCCCGGGCCTGATCAACCTCGACTTCGCCGACGTCAAGTCGGTCATGCAGGGTGCCGGTTCGGCGCTCATGGGCATCGGGTCCTCGCGCGGCGCCGACCGGGCGATCAAGGCCGCCGAGCTGGCCGTCGCGAGCCCGCTGCTCGAAGCGTCGATCGACGGTGCCCACGGCGTCCTGCTCTCGATCCAGGGCGGCTCGAACCTCGGCATCTTCGAGATCAACGACGCGGCCCGTCTCGTGCAGGAGGCCGTGCACCCCGAGGCGAACATCATCTTCGGTGCCGTCATCGACGACACCCTCGGTGACGAGGTCCGCGTGACCGTCATCGCCGCCGGCTTCGACGGTGGCGAGCCGACCTCGCAGCTCAAGGAGCGTCGCTCCAGCTGGGTCGACCCCGACGCCGGTGCGACCGTGCCCGTGGCGTCCGCCGGTGCCAGCGGTGCGATCGAGGACTCGTCCTCGTCCGCTCCGTCGTGGGCGTCGCAGGAGCACGAGGCGCCCGCGCAGCGTGCCGCCGACCCGGCGTTCGACGACGACGACGACGAGCTCGACGTCCCCGACTTCCTGAAGTAAGTCCTCCTTGGTAGCCGAACCGCGCCTCCCGTCCGCCTCGTCACCAGACGACGGACCGGAGGCGCGTCTCGCGTCCGTCAGGAGCGGCATCGCCGACGCGGCGCGCGCCGCAGGGCGCTCGGCCGACGAGCTCACGCTCATCGTCGTCACGAAGTTCCACCCGGCGTCCCTCGTCCGCGAGCTCGCCGCGTTCGGCGTCACCGACGTGGGGGAGAACCGCCACCAGGAGGCGCAGGCCAAGGCCGCGGAGCTCGCCGACCTCGACCTGACCTGGCACTTCATCGGCCAGCTGCAGTCGAAGAAGGCCCGGCAGGTCCGGCGGTACGCGCACGTCGTGCAGTCGCTCGACCGCGAGTCGGTCGTGGACGCGTTCGCCCCGACCGAGGCCGAGCCGGAGCCGCCGGTCATCGACGGCTTCGTGCAGGTGAACCTGACCGACGACCCCGACCGCGGTGGTGTCCGACCGGACGCCGTCGAAGCGATGGTCGAACGGGTCCTCGCGACCGGGACGATCCGGCTGCGGGGTGTGATGGCGGTCGCGCCGCTCGACGAGGAGCCCCGCGCGGCGTTCGCCCGGCTCCGCGGCGTGTCCGAGCGCGTGGTGTCGGTCGTGCCGACGGCGACGGACATCTCGGCGGGGATGAGCGGCGACTACGCCGACGCCGTGCTCGAGGGCGCGACACACCTGCGGATCGGGTCCGCAATCACGGGAAATCGGCCGGTCGCGCCCTAGCCTCGTTGCAAGGGCATCCACGAGCACCGACCTCCGGAGGAACCATGGCCAACCCGCTGAAGAAGACGATGGTCTACCTGGGCCTCGCCGACGAGGAACTCGAGTACGAGGACGAGCCGCAGCAGCAGACCGCGCGCCAGCAGTCCGCTCCGGCTCCCGCCCCCGCGGCCGCGCAGGTCGCCGACGAGACCCCCGCGCCCGCCGCGGCACCGGTGGCGCCCGTCGCTGCCGAGCCCAAGGCGCACACCCACCAGCGCGGCGCACAGGTCACCCCGCTCCGCCGCTCGCACACGTCCGCACAGAAGGCAGCACCGGTCCAGGAAATGAACGAGATCCTCACCGTCCACCCGCGCGAGTACAAGGACGCCCAGTCCATCGCCGAGAGCTTCCGTGACGGCATCCCCGTCATCATCAACCTCTCGCAGATGACCGAGGCCGACGCCCGCCGCATGATCGACTTCGCCTCGGGGCTGTCGCTCGGCCTCTACGGCAAGATCGAGCGCGTCACGAACAAGGTCTTCCTGCTCTCGCCGGCCCACGTCGCGGTGAGCGGTGAGGCGCCTGAGGTAGAGTCCGACATCGAGGCGTCCTTCTTCGCCCAGTCCTGAGTCCCTCAGGCCCACCCGCCCCGTGCAGGTCGTCGCGTGACGATCCGCACCCGAGCTGAGCGAGCCCCATCGTGACCGCGATCCTCACGATCTTGTCCTACCTCCTCCTGCTGTACATCTTCGTGCTGTGGGGGCGGTTCGTCCTCGACATCGTCCAGCAGTTCAACCGGTCCTGGCGGCCGCGCGGAGGACTCCTCGTCGTCGCCGACGTGGTCTACACCGTGACGGACCCGCCGATCCGGGCGGTCCGACGGGTGCTCCCGCCGATGCGCATGGGTCCCGTGGCCCTCGACTTCGGCTGGACGATCGTGCTCCTGGTGGCGATCATCCTCCGGTTCGTGATCGCCCTGCTCATCCCCGTGTTCGCCAACTAGGGGGACACGACACGCGCCACGCCCAGGGTGCGGTCACGGTTCACGGCCACCGTCGGTGTACGGTGGTCGGGACCGATGCTCGCCCAGGCGTGGCATCCGCACCGATCGGTGTGACTGGTAGATTCGGTCGCACCGGTTCGGTTCCACACGTTCAGCAGTTCTATTGAGGTGACGGCAATGGCTTTGACGCCGGAAGACGTAGTCAACAAGCGGTTCCAGCCGACGAAGTTCCGCGAGGGCTACGACCAGGACGAGGTCGACGACTTCCTCGACGAGGTCGTGGTCGAGCTCCGTCGCCTGACGGCCGAGAACGACGAGCTCCGCCAGCGTCTGCAGGCGGCCGAGTCGGCGCCGAAGCCGGCCGAGGCCGAGCAGTCCGCCCCGACCCCCGAGCCCGAGCCCGAGCCGGAGCCCGCCCCCGTGGCAGCCGCTCCGGAGCCGGCTCCGGTCGCCGCCGCCGCGCCGGCCACCACGGTCCCGGCCGACGAGGACACCGAGGGCACCACGAACCTCCTGACGCTCGCGCGTCGTCTCCACGAGGAGCACGTCCGCGAAGGCGTCGAGAAGCGTGATGCGCTCATCGCCGAGGGCACCGCCCAGGCCGCGCGTCTCGTCTCCGAGGCCGAGGCCAAGCAGCGCCAGATCATCGCCGACACCGAGAACACGAACCGTCAGCGTGTCGCGGTGCTCGAGCAGGAGCAGCGCCAGCTCGAGGGCAAGATCGACGAGCTCCGCACGTTCGAGCGCGACTACCGCGCACAGCTCAAGAGCTACATCCAGGGTCAGCTCGCTGAGCTGGACGGCTCGGGCACCGAGCAGTCCGGTCTCACCCCGGCGCCGGCATCGGCGCAGGGCTTCGGCAACTGACGTTGTCGCGACCAGCATCACGAGCGAAGGTCAGTGTCCGCGCGATCGCGGCACTGGCCTTCGCCGCTGTCGTCGTGGTGGCGCTCGACCAGGGGGTGAAGGCGCTCGTCGTCCAGAACCTGCCGTACGGTACGCCGGTCCCGGTCCTCGGGAACGTCCTGCAGCTGCTCTACGTCCGGAACCCCGGTGCCGCGTTCTCGTTCGCGGTGAACATGACCTGGGTGTTCTCGATCGTCTCCACCGCCGTCGTCGTCGCGATCATCCTGTTCGCCCGACGCATCCGCTCGATGTGGTGGGCGCTCGTGCTCGGCATGCTCCTGGGCGGGGCGCTCGGCAACCTGCTCGACCGGCTCTTCCGTGAGCCCGGCTTCGGCCGCGGCCACGTGGTGGACTTCATCTCGACGCCGTGGATGATGCCGGCGATCTACAACATCGCCGACTCGTTCATCTGCATCAGCATGGTGATCTTCGTCCTGCTGGTGATCCTCGGCGTGAACCTCGACGGCTCGCGCGCCCTCTCCGCGAAGCAGCAGCGCGCGGCGGACGCGGCCCGCGCGCAGTCGGACGCCTCCGAGGCGGACGAGCTCCGCGCCTCCCGACCCCTGGTCGACGACCCGCGCGCGCCGCGTGACGGGCGGGACACCCTCGGGCACGACGCGACGTGACCGAGAGCCGTTCCCTGCCGGTCCCGGACGGGCTCGCCGGTGAGCGCGTCGACGCCGCCATCGCGAAGCTGCTCGGGTTCAGCCGCTCCTTCGCGGCCGAGGTCGTCGCAGCCGGTGGCGTGACCGTCGACGGTGTGACCGTGGACAAGTCCGATCGGTTGCACGCCGACTCGTGGCTGCAGGTCGAGTGGACGCCGAAGGAAGCCCCCCGGATCATCCCGGTCGAGGTCCCCGGCATGACGGTCGTGCACGACGACGACGACATCGTCGTGGTCGACAAGCCGATCGGCGTCGCCGCACACCCCTCGCCTGGCTGGGACGGCCCGACCGTGCCCGGGGGCCTCGCCGCCGCCGGCTTCACGATCGCGACCTCCGGTGCCGCCGAGCGTGCGGGCATCGTGCACCGCCTCGACGTCGGCACCTCGGGACTCATGGTCGTCGCGAAGACCGAGCTCGCGTACACGCACCTCAAGCGCGCGTTCAAGGAGCGCACGGTCGACAAGGTCTACCACGCGCTCGCGCAGGGCCACCCGGACCCGACCTCCGGCACGATCGACGCCCCGATCGGACGGCACCCCTCGAGTGACTGGAAGTTCGCGGTCACGGCCGACGGCAAGCCGAGCGTGACGCACTACGAGACGCTCGAGGCGTTCCGGTCGGCGACGTTGCTCGAGGTGCACCTCGAGACCGGCCGCACGCACCAGATCCGGGTGCACATGGCGGCGACGCGGCACCCGCTCGTGGGCGACACGATGTACGGGGCCGACCCGGTGCTCGCGAACGAGCTCGGGCTGACCCGGCAGTGGCTCGACGCCGTCCGCCTCGGGTTCGAGCACCCGCGCACGGGGGAGTGGGTGTCGTACTCGGCGGAGTACCCCGACGACCTGCAGCTGGCGCTCGACCGCATCCGCGCCGCGTAGGCGCGCGGCGCGGCGCGGCCCCGTCCCGCGCGGCCCCGTCCCGTCCCGTCCCGCCGAGCGGGCGAAATACGTCACGCTCGGCGCCTCCGAGCGGCACATTCTGCACGCTCGGCGGCACGCACGCGGCGTGTCCCGTCCGCTCGGCGGCACGCACGCGGCGTGTCCCGCCCGCTCGGCGTCGCGTCGCGTCGGGCGCGGGGCGACCCCCGACGGCCTGGAGGCGCGGGTGGGCCCCGCACCGCGCCTCCCGTCCGGTGTCGGTCGCGCCGGGCGCCAGGCTCGCCGGGCCCGGCCACATCGGGCCTTGCCACCTCGTCTGCGAGGTCGCGGGATCTGTCGCTCGCGGCGCCGAGGAGCGACACATCGTGCGACCTGGGCGGCACGCGCGCGGCGTGTTGTGCGACCTCGGCGTCGCGGTCCGCGCGTGTCCCTCGGCGCGTTGTGCGACCTCGGCGTCGCGGTCCGCGCGTGTGCCGCGCCGGGGCCCGGCGACCGCGCCGACGCGCCCGGGTTTGTCCTCGGTCGCGGTTAGGCTGTTCCCAGACCGCAGCAGCTCCCGCGAACCGGAGGTTCCGTGTCGGATTCCGACTCCTTCGTCCACCTGCACGTGCACAGCGAGTACTCGATGCTCGACGGCGCCGCCAGGCTGGGCGACCTCGTGGCCGAGACCGCGGCGCAGGGCATGCCCGCCGTCGCAGTGACCGACCACGGCAACATGTTCGGCGCGTTCGAGTTCTGGAAGGCCGCCAAGGCCGGCGGCGTGAAGCCGATCATCGGGACCGAGGCGTACATCACGCCGCGCACCCACCGCACCGACAAGACCCGCATCCGCTGGGGCGACGGCGGCGGGGACGACGTGTCCGGCTCCGGCGCGTACACGCACATGACGATGTTCGCCGAGAACACCACGGGCATGCACAACCTGTTCCGGCTCTCGAGCAAGGCGTCGATCGAGGGGTACTACTTCAAGCCCCGCATGGACATCGAACTGCTCGAGGAGTACCACGAGGGCATCATCGCCACGACGGGCTGCCCCTCCGGTGAGATCCAGACGCGCCTGCGGCTCGGGCAGTACGACGAAGCCGTCAAGGCGGCGGCGGACTACCGCGACATCTTCGGCAAGGAGAACTACTTCGCCGAGGTCATGGACCACGGGCTCGAGATCGAACGACGGATCATGAGCGACCTGATCCGCCTGGCGAAGGACCTCGACATCCCGCTGGTCGGCACGAACGACCTGCACTACACGCACGCCCACGACGCCAAGTCGCACGCGGCGCTGCTGTGCGTGCAGTCCGGCTCCACCCTGAACGACCCGAACCGCTTCAAGTTCGACGCCGACGAGTTCTACCTGAAGACCCCGCAGCAGATGCGGCACCTCTTCCGCGACAACCCCGAGGCCTGCGACAACACGCTGCTCATCGCCGAGCGGTGCAACGTCGAGTTCGACACCGCGGCCAACTACATGCCGAAGTTCCCGGTGCCCGACGGCGAGACCGAGCACTCGTGGTTCGAGAAGGAAGTGGCCAAGGGGCTCGAGTACCGCTACCCCGAGGGCATCACGCCCGAGGTGCAGGAGCGTGCCGACTACGAGGTCGGGATCATCAACCAGATGGGCTTCCCGGGGTACTTCCTCGTGGTCGCCGACTTCATCAACTGGTCGAAGAACAACGGCATCCGCGTCGGCCCGGGCCGTGGTTCCGGTGCCGGTTCGATGGTGGCCTACGCGATGCGCATCACCGACCTCGACCCGATCCGGCACGGCCTGATCTTCGAGCGCTTCCTCAACCCGGACCGCGTCTCGATGCCCGACTTCGACGTCGACTTCGACGACCGGCGCCGCGGTGAGGCGATCAAGTACGTCACCGAGAAGTACGGGTCCGAGCGCGTCGCGCAGATCGTCACCTACGGCACGATCAAGGCGAAGCAGGCGCTCAAGGACTCCTCGCGCGTCCTCGGGTTCCCCTTCGGCATGGGCGAGAAGCTCACCAAAGCGATGCCGCCGCCCGTGATGGGCAAGGACATCCCGCTCACCGGGATCTTCGACAAGGACCACCCCCGCTTCAAGGAGGCGGTGGACGTCCGCACGGTCGTCGAGACCGACCCCGAGGCGAAGACGGTGTTCGACACCGCGCTCGGGCTCGAAGGGCTGAAGCGACAGTGGGGCGTGCACGCCGCCGGCGTCATCATGTCGAGCGACCCGCTGATCGACATCATCCCGGTGATGAAGCGCGAGCAGGACGGCCAGATCGTCACGCAGTTCGACTACCCGGCAGCGGAGTCGCTCGGCCTGATCAAGATGGACTTCCTGGGCCTCCGGAACCTGACGATCATCAGTGACGCCCTCGACAACATCAAGACGAACCGCGGGATCGAGCTCGACCTCGAGACCATGGGGCTCGAGGACCCCGAGGCGTACGCGCTCCTGCAGCGCGGTGACACCCTCGGTGTGTTCCAGCTCGACGGCGGCCCCATGCGCGGGCTGCTGCGCCTGATGAAGCCGGACAACTTCGAGGACATCTCGGCGCTCATCGCCCTGTACCGTCCGGGGCCCATGGGTGCGAACTCGCACACGAACTACGCGCTCCGCAAGAACGGCGAGCAGGCGATCACCCCGATCCACCCCGAGCTCGCCGAGCCCCTGCAGGACATCATCGGCACGACCTACGGCCTGATCATCTACCAGGAGCAGGTCATGGCCATCGCGCAGAAGGTCGCCGGGTTCTCCCTCGGCCAGGCGGACATCCTCCGCCGCGCGATGGGCAAGAAGAAGAAGTCCGAGCTGGACAAGCAGTACGCGGGCTTCGAGAAGGGCATGCAGGACAACGGCTACTCGGCCGCTGCCATCAAGACGCTGTGGGACATCCTGCTGCCGTTCTCCGACTACGCGTTCAACAAGGCGCACTCGGCGGCGTACGGCGTGGTGTCGTTCTGGACCGCGTACCTCAAGGCGCACTACCCGGCCGAGTACATGGCCGCGCTGCTGACGAGTGTCGGTGACGCCCGCGACAAGCTCGCGCTGTACCTCAACGAGTGCCGCCGCATGGGCATCAAGGTCATGCCGCCGGACGTCAACGAGTCGATCGGCTTCTTCGCCGCCGTCGGCGAGGACATCCGCTTCGGCATGGGCGCCATCCGCAACGTCGGGTTCAACGTCGTCGACGACATCGTGAAGGCCCGCACCGAGAAGGGCGCGTTCGAGTCGTTCCACGACTTCCTGCGCAAGATCCCGATCTCGTCCGCGAACAAGCGCACCGTCGAGTCGCTCATCAAGGCCGGTGCCTTCGACGAGTTCGGCGACTCCCGCCGGGCGCTCGTCGAGATCCACGAGGCTGCGGTCGAGGGCGCGGTGAAGGTCAAGCGCGACGAGGCCCACGGCAACGTCGGGTTCGACTTCGACTCGCTCTTCGCCGAGGTGGCCGAGGAACAGCCCTCGGCGGCCGTGGTGTCGCAGGTCCCGGACCGGCCGGAGTGGTCCAAGCGGGACAAGCTCGCGTTCGAGCGCGACATGCTCGGCCTGTACGTCTCCGACCACCCGCTCGCCGGGCTCGAGATCGAGCTCGCCAAGCACCAGTCGATCACCATCGCCGACCTCATCGCGGCCGACGACTCGGTCGAGGGCGAGACCGTCACGGTCGCCGGTCTGCTCACGAGCGTCCAGCACCGGGTCGCGAAGTCGAGCGGCAACCCGTACGGCATCGTCGACATCGAGGACTTCGGCGGGCAGATCGGCGTGATGTTCCTCGGCAAGACGTACCAGGAGTTCGGGCCGTCGCTCGTCGCCGACTCGATCGTCGTCCTGCGCGGGCGGGTGAACGTCCGCGACGACGGCAAGGCCCTGCACGCGGTGAGCATGTTCCAGCCGAACGTCGGCGACGCGATGGGATCCGGACCGCTCACGCTGAGCCTGCCCGAGCGTCAGGCGACCACGACGACGGTCACGGAGCTCGCCGCCGTGCTCGGCCGGCACAGCGGCGAGACCGAGGTCAGGTTGAAGCTCATCAAGGACGACGTGGCTCGTACCTTCGAGCTGCCGTTCCCGGTGAACCTCACGCCCGACCTGTTCGGCGAGCTGAAGAGCCTGCTCGGCCCGCGCTGCCTGGTCTGACGTGCTGCCGGGTCTGACGCACTGCCTGGTCTGACGTGCTGCCCGTCCGCCCCGACCCCGCCGTGCTGCGGGCGTTCGGGGTGGACGGTGCCCGACCGGTCCTGCTCTCGGGCGGCCGCGGGCTGACCTGGCGCGCCGACACCGTGGTCCTCCGGCCGCACGACGGCGCGGCGGTGACGGACTGGCGGGCCACGGTCCTCGCCGAGCTGGAGCACAGCCCGGCGTTCCGCACACCCCGGCCGGTCCCGACGTCCGAGGGGTCCTGGCGCGCCGGCGCGTGGGAAGCGCTCGAGTGGGTGCCCGGGCACGCCGACCCGACCCGGGTGGCCGACGTCATCGCCGCGGGGACGGCGTTCCACGAGGCGATCGCGCACCTGGACCGCCCGGCGTTCCTCGACCATGCCGACGACGCGTGGAGTCGTGCCGACGGCATGGCCTGGGGGACTGCTCCGCTCCCGCGGCACCCCGCCCTCGACCGGCTCGGTGCCGCGTTCCGGCCGGTCCGGTCGCCGTCCCAGCTCGTGCACCGGGACCTGCTCGGCAACGTCCTCTTCGCCGACGGTCAGCCGCCGACGGTGATCGACTGGCCACCGTCCTGGCGGCCCGCCGGCTTTGGCGCGGCCATCGCCGCGGTGGACGCCGTGTGTTGGCACGGGTACCCGGTCGACGCGGTCGGCGCCCTCGGCGACGGGATCGCCGAGTGGGCGCAGCTCCTGGTGCGGGCGCTCGCGTTCCGCATCGCGACGCTGCAGCTGCTGGACGCGTGGGACCCGGCCACCGCCCACCGGCACGGTCCGGTCGTCGACGCGCTCGTCTGACGGCCAGGAGGCGCGGGTCGGCGCCGACCCGCGCCTCCAGACCGGCGGGTGGTCCGGTCAGGCCCCGCGACCGGTGATGGCGCGGATGCGCGCCACGAGACGGGGGCTCCGCGCACCGAAGGTGAGCGCGGTCAGTCGGCGGATCGAGACGGTCGCGCGGTGCACGAGCAGCCCCGTGGCCTCGGCGATGTCCGACACCGCGTGCCAGCGCGCGCGGAGCGCCACCGGGTCGATCTCGGACGACGCGGCCATGCGGACCATCTTGACGAGGTCGTCGCCGCCGTGCCACACGGTGCTGTGGTTCTCGAAGCGGCGCAGGATCCGGTCGATGGCCGACGCGCGGTGGTTCGCGACCGCGAGCGACCAGCGGTGGTCGTGCGAGACGGGATCGACCAGGACCCACCGTGGCGCGTTGGCGTTCAGCGCGGAGAGCTGGGCGAACGTCGTCAGCGCGCCCAGGGCGACGGCGACGTCGAAGATCTGCCGCGGACGCCCGCCGACGGCGATCGACGCACCCGGCAGGGCCTGCCGCGCCGCGCGCACCTGCGACCTGGGGACGATGACGGTGACGACCATGTCGTCGGACGCTGCGGCGAGGGTGCTGCGGACCCGGGTGACGAGCTCGTCGGTGAGGTCGCCGGGAAGGTGGAGCGCGACCCGGACCACGTCGTCGTCGGGCAGGAAGGCGTCGGCGAAGACGTCCACCGCGTCGCGGTACCGGGCGAGGAACAGGGCGACGGCGCCGCCGTAGAACGGGTAGCGCTCGAGCAGGATGCGCTCGTGTTCCAGCCGCAGCGACGGGCCGCGGTCACCGCTGAAGCTCGTCGACCCGGTGTGCAGGACGAGCGCACGGTTCGCGAGGACCGAGGTGAACCCCTCCTCGTTGATGCGCAGGCAGAAGTCGTTCTCCTCGCCGTAGCCCGGCGAGAAGACCTCGTCGAAGAGGCCGAAGCGGTCGATCATCTCGCGGCGGATGAGGAAGCAGAAGCCCATCGCGACGGGGGAGACCGTGTGGCGGGGGAGCAGGTACTTCGTGCGGCCGTGGAGCTCGCGGGTCCGTCGGGGTGCGAGGTTCGCGCTCGGGTTCCGGCGGGCGTACGGGAACGACGCGATCGTGGCGTTGTCGCTGCGGGCGCAGACGACGCCGATCACGTCGTCGGAGGCGAGCACCGCCGTCATCTCGTCGAGGAACCCGGGCATCGGCACGGTGTCGCTGTTGAGGAGCAGGACGTCGTTGCCCGTCCCGTCGAGCTCGAGGACCGCGCGGTTGCAGTTGCCGACGAAGCCGAGGTTCCGTGCGTTGCGGGCGTACTCGAAGCCGTCGTGGTCGCCGACGAGCTCGAGGATCCGCGCCTCGATCACGTCGACGCGGGGGCCGACGTCGTTCGCGAGCAGCACCCGGTCGACCGAGAAGTCGACCGTCTCGAGGAGCGCCTCGATGCAGCGTTCGAGTCCGGGCAGGTCGTCGTAGACCGGCACGACGATCGTCACCGCACGGCGGTCGCGGGTCACCGGCGAGCCAGCTTCCGCACGACGACACCCGGACGGGCGAGCAGCCGGCCCACCGCACCCGAGCGCGACCGCACCCGATTCGCGAGCAGGCCCACCGCGGCGCGGGCGCTCGTCGCGCCGAGGGACGCGTAGGCCCCCGGCAGCTCGAACCAGTAGCGCGCGGCCTGGGGGAGTCGGTAGCCCTCGGTGCCGACCAGGGCGACCAGCCGCTCGATCGCGGCGGCGTTGTCGTGACCCGACCCCGTGACGGCGGCGAGCCGCTCCGGAGCAGCCGCACCGTGCCTCCTGGCCGAGTCGGGGTCGGCCGCGTACGCAGCGAGGGCGTCCGCGAGGGCCGCGGTGTCGTCCGCGTCCACCAGCGTGCCGGTGACCCCGGGCTCGACCAGCTCGGCGCTCCCGCCCTGGCGGGTCGCGACGACCGGCTTGCCGAGCGTCATGTACTCGGCGGTGGTGCGACCGAACGCCTCGATCGTCGAGGGCGTGACGCAGACGTCGGCCGCCTCGATGAACGGCGCGGGGATGTGCTGCTCGCCCGCGAACACGACGTGGTCGGCGACGCCGAGCGCGCGGGCACGGTCGGTGAGGCGCTGGTCCTCGCCCGGGTGCTTCCAGCTGCCCACGAAGCAGACGCTCGCGGTGACGCCGCGCGCGCGGAGCGCGCCGAGCGCGTCGACCACGCGGAACTGGCCCTTCGACTCCTCGACGCGGCCGAGCACCGTGATACGGAGCCCGGGGTCGGGTTGCGGGAACGGCGCCACCGCGGGCGGCTGGTCGCGGGTGGCCTGGAGGCGCGTGGTGTCGACCGTCGGGTAGGCGACGGAGAGCTTGTGGTCCGGCACGTACTGCGCGAGGTGCGCGCGCATCGCCTCGGAGTTGGTGACCACGGCGCCCGACATGAGGCCGATGTCCCCGAGGACCCGGCGCGCCCCGTTTGGAACTGCAACCCGTGGTGGAGGTCGCCGTACTCGCCGACGAACCAGGCCTGGGGGATCCCGAGCACCGCCGCCGGCGAAAGACGCCCACGGGGGCGACGAGCGTGTTCGTGACGACGAAGTCCGGGGCGCTGGCGCTCGTACAGCCGGATGATCGCGTTCACGGCCGCGTAGTCGACGGTGGCGAACGCGGCGCGCTCCGCAGCCGGTGCGGGCTGCGGGCTCGGCAGGGCCCAGCCGCGGAAGCGCAGCGCGTCGTAGGACCAGCCGTGCTCGTCGAGCGCCTCGATGAACTTGCCCCGGGGTGCCTTCGTGACGAAGGTCGGGGTCATGGTCGGGTCGATCGTCAGCCAGTCCTCGACGAACCGGAGGAGTGACCGCTCCGCACCACCGAGGTTCACCGGCGCCGTGGAGTGGTTGGCGAAACTGACGATCACCTTGTCACTCTACAAAGGTTTCGGCGAGTCTTCGTCATCTCGACACCTTCTGTGGACAGCGTTCACGGTGCGGATCGTGCATCATGCAACGGTTGTGCGAGAATGCCTCGTCCCCCGAATCCCGCGAGGAGCGCGCTGTCTGCGCTCCGGAGGAGCCAGCACCCGAAGCATGACGTACCTGAACGAGCTCATGTCCTCGCGCGAGTTGCTGGCGAACCTCACAGCGCGAGAGGTCAAGGGCAAGTACCGCCGCACGGTCTTCGGGCAGCTGTGGTCGCTGATCAACCCGCTCGCGACGATGCTGATCTACACGATCGTGTACTCGTTCATCTTCCGGGCGCGGCTCGAGGTCGGCGACCCGAGCGGACTGAACATCTACCCGCTGTGGCTGATGTGCGGACTCCTGCCGTGGATCTTCGCCCGGAACGTCATCAACTCCGGCATGACGTCGATCGTCGCCAACGGCTCGCTCATCAAGAAGGTCTACTTCCCCCGGATGACGCTGCCGCTCGCGGCCGTCGGCTCGTTCGGCTTCACCTGGCTCGTCGAGATGGGCGTGCTGCTCATCGCCCTCGCCATCGCCGGCTCGAACTTCTGGATCTACCTGCCCGTGATCGCGCTGACCATGGTGTTCCTCGCCATGTTCGCCGCCGGCCTCGGGCTGATCCTGTCCATCGTCAACGTGCACTTCCGCGACATGCAGCACCTCGTCGGCATCGCCCTGCAGATGTGGATGTACCTGTCGCCGATCATCTACCCGTTGTCGCTCGTCGAGGACGCGGCGAACAAGGCCGGGCACCCGTGGATCATCCACGTGTACAAGCTCAACCCGATCGAGCGGTTCTCCGAGGTCTTCCGGAACCTCATGTACGACAACCGACTCCCGAACTGGACCGACCTGGTCGCGTGCGCCATCGCCGGATGCGCGTCGCTCGCACTCGGCTACTTCGTGTTCTCCCGCAACGAGAAGAAGCTGGCTGAACTGCTGTGACCGATGCTGCCGTTACCGTCGACCACGTCTCGAAGCGCTTCCGCATGTACAAGGAGCGCAACGACTCGCTGAAGAGCATGGTCATGCGGGGCAAGAAGTCCGTGCACGAGGACTTCTGGGCCCTGAAGGACGTCTCGTTCGAGGTGCCGCACGGCACCACCTTCGGACTGATCGGCAAGAACGGGTCAGGCAAGTCCACACTGCTCAAGTGCCTGGCGAAGATCCTCTGGCCGGAAGAGGGCGCGATCACCGCCCGCGGCAAGCAGGCATCGCTGCTCGAGGTCGGCTCCGGCTTCCACCCCGAGCTGTCCGGCCGCGAGAACGTCTTCCTGAACGGGTCCATCCTCGGCATGAGCCGCAAGGAGGTCGCGCGGAAGTTCGACGACATCGTGTCGTTCTCCGGCGTCGGCCACTTCATCGACCAGCCCGTGAAGAACTACTCGTCCGGCATGTACGTGCGGCTCGGGTTCTCGGTCGCCGTCGCGGTGACGCCGGATGTCCTCGTAGTCGACGAGGTCCTGGCAGTCGGCGACTCGACGTTCCAGAACCGGTGCCGCACCAAGTTCAAGGAGATGAAGGACGAAGGCCGCACGGTCATCCTCGTCTCCCACTCGATGAGCACTGTGAAGGCAATGTGTGACGAAGTCGCATGGCTCGAGGGTGGAGAGCTGAAGCAGATCGGCGACCCGGAAACGGTCATCAAGGCGTACGACGCCACCGTGTGATGAGCGGCGACATGTTGCCCCGACCCGAGAACCCGGAAGGACCAATGCCCGGCGCCCCGACCTTTCGCTTCGCCGCGGTACTCGCGACCTACAACGTCGCTCGGTTCCTGCCCGACTTGCTCACTTCCCTCGAGCGGCAGACCTACCCGATCAGACGCGTGCAGCTCGTGTTCGTGGATGACGGATCAACCGATGACAGCTACGAGATCCTCCGCAACTGGGCGGCGGACCGCACGGACCACGTGACTGTGGTGCGCCAGGAGAACGCGTGGGTAGCCGCCGCGCGGAACACTGGGATGCGACTTGTCGATGCGGAGTGGGTCACGTTCGCTGATCCGGACGACGTCTTCGATGACGGCTACTTCTCCGAGGTCGACAAGTTCGTCGACATACACGGACAGGGCACCGTGAATCTCTTGGCGACTCACCAGATGCGTTTGTTCGAATCAGGGGAGCTTCGGAACACGCACCCCCTACGCAAGAAATTCGCCAAGGGCTCTCGCGTCATCGATCTTCATCTGGAGCCGTTCATCCAGCTGGCGGTCAACTCGAGCTTCTTCCGTGCTTCTGACATCCGATCGAACGCCTTGGAGTTCGATGGTCGTGTTCGACCCGTGTTCGAGGACGCTCACTTCATCGGCAAGTACCTGCTGCGCACCGAAGCGCACCACCTCGGCGTCCTGGCGTCCGCGAAGTACCACTATCGAGTCCGCGGAGACGGGACGTCGTTGATGGAGTCCCATCACGACAAGCCCGGCAAGTACACGGATGTCGTAGAGCACGGTCTCCTTGACCTCGCGGAGACCGCAGCGTCAGTGGGTCCACTCCCTCGCTGGCTCGAGAACACGCTGTTGTACGACCTGTTCTGGTACTTCAAGAACGAGCGCGCGATCGAATCTCGAACCGCGTTGGCTCCTCCGAACGTCTTCGACCGCTTCCACTCGCTCGTAGCCCGTGTACGCGCACTGATCAGTGACGAGGCTGTGAGGACTTTCGACCTGATGGGCGTCGAGACTTCAGTCAGGCAAGCAGTCCTCATCGGCTACACGGGGAACAGCGAGCGCCCGGACGTCGTCCGACTCACTCGAGTGGACGAGCGTACGCAACAGATCCGAATGTCCTACTGGTTCACCGGCGACCAGCCGGAGGAACAGTGGATCGTGGACGAGCGCGTTGTTCAGCCCCTTTACGCGACTGTCCAGGACTACATTTTCTACGGCAAAGCGGTGCTCAGGCAACGTCACGTCTGGCTGGCACGCGGTATTCGATCGCGTGTGGTGCTGGATGGTCAACGGCGGGCATTCGGCACGGACGCGATGGTCGGACCCGAATTGGAACTGACCGCCCGTCAGCTGCACCCGCTCATCATGGATCAGCGCGGTCGTTCCCTGCCCGAGTGGGACGGCCTCGACAGATCTGCAACACGCTGGGCCCTGTCCGGACTGCGTCGCTCCATCTCGACAGCGCTCGAGAAGAAGCGACTTGCAGACGTCGCGCTCGGATTCCGAGCGCGAGTCCGCTCGACACGGCGGCGGTTTGGGAACGCTTGGGTGTTCATGGACCGGGACAACCAAGCGAACGACAATGCGGAGCACCTGTACCGCTGGGTTCGGCAGCATCATCCCGAGATCAACGCATGGTTCGTCCTCACCAGGTCATCTCCGGACTGGCACCGGCTGGCGGACGAAGGCTTTCGCCTCATCGCGCATGGATCGGAGGAGTGGCGGGCGCTCCTGCTCCATGCGGCTCACCTCGTGTCCTCCCACATCGACGCGTACGTTGTCCAGCCGCTCGACGTCCGACGCTACGGCCCGCCGAAGTACCGTTTCACCTGGCTTCAGCACGGCGTCACCAACTACGACATCTCGCGCTGGATCAACCCCAAGCCCGTGGAGTTGCTCGTGGTCGTCACACCGCAGGAACGCGAGGCGATCGCCGGCCCAGGTCCGTATTCGTTCTCAGATCGCGAAGTCGTCCTCACCGGATTCCCGCGCCATGACGAACTCCTGCGGAAGCGCGAGTCGGTGGCAGTGGCAGACCGCGATGCGATTCTCATCATGCCGACGTGGAGAAAGCGACTGTCCGGTCGTCAGGTGAAGGGCTCGAACACCCGCGCGAAGAATCCGGCGTTCCTCGAGAGCGACTACGCGCGGGCATGGATCGATCTCCTGACGTCCGCTGCACTCCACGATCTCGCCGCCAGCGCTGGTAAGCGAATCGTGTTCATGCCGCATCCGAACCTTGAGCCCTACCTCTCTGACTTCGACCTTCCGCCAGCAGTGGAGGTCCGCGGTTACGCCGAGGTCAACGTGCAGGACGTGCTCGCGCGCGGCGCCGCCATGATCACTGACTACTCGTCGATCGCCTTCGATGCGGCGTTCCTCGACATGCCGTTGGTCTACTTCCAGTTCGACGCAGAAACGTTCTTCGACGGCACCCACGTGGGGCGGCGGGGGTATTTCGACTACGGTCGTGATGGCTTCGGGAGGGTCAGCCGTTCCGCCGACGAAGTCATCGATGCTCTCGCCGTCATCGCGGAGAGCGGCTTCACCTCGGAACCGCAGTTCACGGTGCGATCTGCCGAAGCCTTCGTCACCCGCGATGAGCTCAATTGTCAGCGAGTTTTCGACGCTATGCAGGGAATGGATTCGGGTCGACGAATCAGGAAGTCGCTCGCCAAGGGGGCAATGTCGGATGAGGAATGAAAAGGTCATGCCGGTTAGCGAAGGAGACGCGGCGCGATACTTGTTCACCGCCGTCATCGCAGCATTCAACGTGGGTCGCTACCTCGATGACTTGTTCGCTTCGTTCGAAGCGCAGACGTTCGACATGGGCCGTGTACAGCTGATCTTCGTCGACGATGGCTCGACGGACGACACGCTCCGCCGACTCCGCGCGTGGGAAGCAAGCCGCGGTGACGACGTGACCGTCATCACACAGGAGAACCAGTGGGTGGCTGCAGCGCGCAACGCGGGGCTGCAGCGGGCGAGAGGTGATTGGGTAACGTTCATCGACCCCGACGATGCCCTCGATCCGGGCTACTTCGCGGAGGTCGCCAAGTTCGTCGACGTTCATGGATCACATCCGGGCCTCGCGCTCCTCGCCGCTCACCAGATGCGGCTTCTGCCGGACGGGCGACTTGTGGACAACCACCCACACCGTGCGAAGTTCGGGTCGGGGTCAAGGATCGTCAACCTCGCCGTGGAACCCATCTTCCAGTTGAGCGTGAATTCCGCGTTCTTCCGTCGCGAGATCCTCGTGGAGCGCGCGCTGGAATTCGACGGTCGCGTTCGTCCGCACTTCGAGGACGGTCACCTGATCGGTCGGTACCTGCTTTCATCGAACACGCATCTCCTTGGCCTTATGGCCTCTGCGAAGTACCATTACCGGACTCGGGAGGATGATTCGTCACTCCTCGGGTCGAGCTTCACCGACGAGGGCAAGTACACCAGTATCCTCCGTTACGGATACCTCGACCTCCTCGAACGGGCGCAAAGCATGGGTCCCGTGCCCCGCTGGCTCGAGAACACCGTGCTCTACGAGCTGTTCTGGATGTTCAAGGCGCAGCTTGCGATCCATTCGCTGAGCGCCTCGGCGCCTACGCACGTGTTCCCCGAGTTCCACCGTCTTGTCGGTGAGATCCTGTCGCTCATCGCCCCGGACGCGATCCGGAGCTTCGACTTCATCGGTGTGCAGTACGCGATTCGCATGGCACTGCTCCACGGGTACGACGGCGTGCAACCGTTCCGCTCGTCGTACGTTCGGTTCACCGAGGTTGACGAGGTGCACCAGCAGGTCAAGCTCGAGTACTGGTTCACGGGCGAACTCCCGATCGAGGAGATCGTGGTCGATGACCAAGCCCGTCGCCCAGAGCATGAAACCGTCCAAGACTTCTCTTTCTACGGGCGCACCGTGATGCGCAAGAGGCTCCTGTGGGTCGCCCGCGGCCGCCAAGTTCAGATTCGGCTCGACGGAGTTCTTCGTTCCATCGGTCGCTGGGAGCAGCAGCCGACGAGCGAGGGGTTGACACCAGCGATCGTGAACCAGGTCGTTCAGGACCAGCGGCGCCGTGTCCGAGAGCGTTACGCGCCTACCGACGTTTCGTATCCGCGCTATCTCCGGCGGAGTCTGGGCGCTTGGTGGCGCAAGCGGAAGTGGTCGAAGTGGAAGGCCGACAACTGGCTGATGGCGTGTTCGTTGCGTCTGCCATGGGTCCGCCGGCGTTTCGCCCATGCTTGGGCGCTGATGGACAAGAACGACCATGCGAACGACAACGCGGAACACCTCTACCGATACCTCGCACGGGAACAGCCTGAAGTCAACGCATGGTTCATCCTCGAGCGCACGAGCCCCGCTTGGTCACGCTTGCAAGCAGAGGGCTTCCGTTTGGTGGAGCACGGCTCTCGCCGCTGGAAGCAACTTCTGCTGAGTGCCGATCACTTTGCGTCATCGCACGCCGATTACTACGTCACCCATCCCATCGACCGGCGGCGGTACGGGCAGCCGCGGTACTTCTTCACATTCCTGCAACACGGGGTCATCCAGGACGATCTCTCCCGTTGGCTGAACGGCAAGGATCCTCACCTCTTCGTGACGACGACGGAGCCTGAGTACGCGTCCATCGCTGGTCCAGGGCCCTACAAGTTCTCGGACAAGGAAACGAAGTTGACGGGACTCCCGCGTCACGACGAATTGCTGCGGAAGCGGCAAGCGGCTTCACAGAGTGAACGCATCGTCATCATTCCGACGTGGCGTCAGTACCTCGTCGGAGACCGAGTCGGAGGGGCGAACGAGCGTGCACGGATCGAGAACTTCGGCACAACCGAATACGCGCTTCGATACTCCTCCCTCGTGAACTCGGATCTCCTCAACCAGATTGCCACCGCGAGCGGGAAGCGGATCGCCTTGATGCCGCATCCACACATGCGCCCCTACCTGCACGAGTTCGGGCTTCCCAGCAGCGTCGAGGTGCTGGACTTCGGGGTGGACGACATCCAGGAAGTCCTGGCCAGTGCCGCGTTCGTCATCACGGACTATTCGTCGATCGCCTTCGACGCGGCCTTCGTCGACATTCCTCTTGCCTACTATCAGTTCGACAAGGCGGAGTTCTGGGGAGGCAAGAATCCGCGGCGCGAAGGCTACTTCGATTACGGACAGGACGGCTTCGGACCCGTGGTTGCGGACGAGGCCGCGTTGCTCGACGTCGTTCGCCGCAGCGCTGAACGGGGCTTCGTGTCAGAGGAGCTGTTCGCGGACCGGGCTGCAAGTGCCTTCGGGACAACCCGTGACGGCGGATCGAGTCAGCGTGTGTATCAGGCCATGAGAGCCCTGGAGAGCTCTGCTCTTCAGTGAATCTGACGGTCCGCCAATTCGTGCATGCGAGCGATGCTCTTGTCGAGCGCGGGTCCGTGGGCTTTGAAGTCGAATTCCCAGGGGGAGTGGAAAGCAGCGACGGAGAAGTCGTCACCGTGCTGGACCTGGGCGCGGGACCAGTAGTAGTGGAGTTCGTCGGAGAGAGCGGTCGCGTACAGGAACTCGTTCCTCGCCGTGTATGAGTCGTGCGAGAGTACGAGAACCCCATCGAGTCGCGGTGCGAACATCATCGAGAACATGCCGGATCCGGCGAACCCCGCGACGACGGCTGCGTTACCGAACGTGTTTGCCTGTTCGATGAAGGGCAGAGTCTCAGGGTATACGATCTCGAATCCGCGTTGAGCGAAGTGCGACTCGACCTCATCGAGGTTGAGGCATGCACGATTCGTGGGGGCATTTTTTCGAGAAACGAAGATTCGCCGCTTCGTCTCCTGAGGTGTCACCATGTTGACTCGAAGCCGTTCCCAGGTCTTCTTGACCAGCGGATGGAAATGGTAGCGGGTGAGATTCTGCCAGAGGTATGAACTCCAGACGTACTGCTGCACCTCAACATCGTCGTGTACCCACTCGATGTCATCGTCAGTGATGCCGTAGGCTTTGAAGATGGCTCTCTCGACTGTGGGTGAATAATCAGCGTGGGGGATCCGGTAGATCGCTCGCAGATCGGGATCTGCCTTCTTGGCTTGATCCCATCCCCACAGCTTGCTCACTGTCTCGGTGAGGATGTGGCCGAAGTGCCCGCTCATGGTCGAACTCAGGTCGTAGAACGATCCGTTGAGCCGTCGCCCAGGCGCGTGGTCTCGTACCCGGCCAAATTCTTGATTGAAGCTGTCGAGCTGAGGATTTGAGACGCTTCGCGCGCGAGCGTGCCTGAAAGACGATGGCAACACCGTGTCGTTGATCAGCGCGAGGCCGTCTCGACGCATCGTGATTCCGCCCGAAACTTTGCGGACGAATGAGTGGTGGTAATTCCAACGTTGTGGTGGGAGGCGGCGCTCGTCACCGTGTTCAACGACTGTCGTCGAGCCCTCGAACTTGCCGCCGTGGCGCGTCTCGATCAGCGCCAATCGCGCGAGGGGCAGTCGCGCCGGTATGACCTTGTTTGCGTTCTCGTCCTTGACCTTGAAGACGTGCTGACATCTCTTGGTCAACGCGATGGCGCCGTGGAGTTCGGCGACACTATCCACCGATCTCGACAGTTCTTCGAAGTCACGCGCCGATCGGTTCTCGCCGCCAAGGAAGTCCGAGTCGTTCCACCACTCGGACGATGACCCGTGCTCGGTCAGGTAGAGACCGTTCCGACGGACGTGGTAGAACAACCACTGCCACCGCAAGGATCGTTCCTTGTCCGTTCGAGATCGGACGTCGACGATCGCACCGACGCTTCCGAGCATCATCACCGCCGCGGTCTCGTCCTCGAGTGATTCGGCGAGAACGGACCTCAGTCCGGGTCGTTCCGCTTCTGACGGTCCGATGACGACAACGGACGGGAACTCGTGGACAAGCCACGGGATGGCCGGGTGTTCAGTGTCGTCCGTGACGAACGCCAGCCTGCCATGTATGCCCGCAAGCGACTTGGACATCGCCTTGGCGACCTTCCGCCAATCAGTTGCAGTGATCGACGACCGCCCGAAGATGCCCATGCATACAGACTATGGTGCGTCCACGTCGTGCACGGTCACCGGACGGCCGGGACGTGCACCTTCGTCTCGATCATGTTGTGGTCGGACGGGATGACCGACGTTCCCGGGTTCCAGTTGTTGACGAACTCGTCGCTGCCCTGGAGCCCCTGCGTCAGGATGTAGTCGATGCGCTGACCGTCCTTGTTCGGGTCGTCTGCCTGCTTCGACGGCGGCTGGTAGTTGTTGTACGTCGTCTTCGCGGTGCCGTAGCGGTGCTGCGAGGCCGACGCGTCGTAGAAACCGGCCCGGACGAGTGTCGGCTGGGCGCCGTCGATCGCGTCCTCGGGGTAGCGGTTGTCGTTGAGGTCGCCGCCCAGGAGCACCGGGAGGCGCTTCCCGTTCGCGTTGGCCGGGTTGACGCGATCGAGCGCCGCGAGGAGCTGTGTCGAGTTCTGGCCGAGGAGCGTCTTGCGCGCCTGCGGGTAGGAGCTCGACGGGATCCCGTAGTGCGCGGCGACCACGATGAAGGTGGTGCCGCTGCCGTCACGCGACCGGAGCTTCGCCCAGGGGGTGTTCGTGTCCGGCGCAGCGGACGCCGGGTAGACCTCGTAGTCCTTGATGCCGCTGAGGACCCCGTGGTCGACGACGGTGTACTTCGAGGGGTCGTAGAGGATCCGGTTGCCCTGGTGCGAGGCGCTGACCGTCATCGGAGCACTGTCGACGAGCTGCAGGTTCGGAAGCCGGCGGTCGAGGTCCAGGTACGCCTGGGCGGAGCCGGATCCTCCGGACGGCCCGCTCGCTTCGAGGACCGTGAGCACGTCGGGGTCCTTCGCGTTGATCGTGGCGGCGATCGCCGGAGCGCGGGTCGACCAGCCCGGCGTTCCGCCGGTCTCGCACCCCGAGCACAGGACGTTGTAGCTGGCCAGGTGGACCGGGAGGTCCGTCGAGACCGGCTTGGTCGGGACGGGCCAGGCGCTGACCTGCGCTGACTTCCGGACGAAGGTCGAGTTGAAGTAGGTGTTCCGCGCCATCGCACGGACGTAGATCGGGTTGCCGTACGCCACGGACGTGAGGTCGCTGTCCGACGCCGGGAGCGTCCACGTCCGCGTGGCAGGGTCGAACGCCGACGACCACGGAATGAAGTGCGGCGCCCAACGGTCCGGCGTCCGGTTCTCGTTCGGGCCGGCGGACCACCGGACCTGGTAGTCGCTGGCGTTCGCCACCTCGGGGATGGACACCGTCACGCCGTTCTGCGCGGGCTTCGCCGTGATCGTCCCGAACGTCGCGACGGCGTTCGGTTGGAGCGTCGTGGTGACGGTCTTCGCCCAGGAGCCGGCCGTCGTCCCGTTCTTCGCAGCCACCGTGACGTAGTAGGTCGTCGCCGGCCGGAGGTTCGTCATCCAGGCCCCGACGACAGACGAGTCCCGGTAGACCGGGCTCGCGAGGTCCGATCGGGTTGACCACTTCAGGACGTAGGACGTCGCGTTCGGGACGGCCTTCCACGTCATCTTGACGCTCTTGCCGGCCCAGTCCTGTGTCGCCTTCGCGACGCCGGTGACCTGCGCGGGCTTCGTGGCTGCTTGTGTGGGTACGGCGATCGCGACCGACGCGACTGCGAGCGCGCCGACGGCGGCGACACGGACTATCCAACGTCGAGACAACTCGACCCCCTGACCTGATCTTCGCTCGACGCTAGACTGTCCCGGCTCCGGGCGGTACCCGCCGAACGGGGGACGACCAGGAGGAAGACCGGGAACATGCCTGCTCCGATGCTCTCGGTCGTCGTCCCGGCGCACGACGCTGCCCCATGGATCGGCGAACTGATCGAGAGCATCCTCGACCAACACATCGACTCGATGGAGCTGCTGGTGGTCGACGACCGGTCGGGTGACGGGACGCCCGGGATCGTGGAGTCGATCGCGGCGCGCGACAGCAGGGTCATGCTGATGCCGTCCCGCGCACCGGGGGGCGCCGCAGCCCGCAACACGGGCGTCGACGCCGCGGCAGGGGAGTACCTCGTGTTCGCCGACGCGGACGACATCGTCCCGTCGGGTGCGTACCGGGCGATGCTCGACTCACTGCAGCGTTCGGGCTCCGACATCGTGATCGGCGATCACCTCAAGTTCTCACCGACGCGGACGTGGAGCCCGACCCAGCGGTGGTACTCGTTCGATGCCGGGGTGGAACGGACGACCATCGATCGGGTACCGGGTCTGCTCGCCGGTCGCGCGTGCTGGAATCGGATGTTCCGGCGGAGCTTCTGGGACGCGGCGTCGCTGCGGTTCCCGGATGTCGGGCACGCAGACGACATCGAGCCGATGACCCGGGCGGTGCTCACGGCGTCGAGCATCGACGTCGTGCCGGACTGCATCTACCTCTACCGCGATCGGGCGGGCGGCGAGGCCGGTTCGATGTCGAACCGATCCGACGAGCGTGCCTTCCTCGAGTACCTCCGCGAGGAGACGACGTGCGCGCGACTCGTCCGGTCGAGTGCACCGGAGCTCGTGGGCCAGCAGTCGATGCTCGTGGTCGATGCGGACGGGTGGGTCCACGTCGACCGCTACTTCGCGCAGATCCCGGACGGCGAGGACGTTCCGCCCGCGGCACGCGCCGCGATCGCGACCCTCCTCGCGGAGCTCGACCCCATCGTGCTCGACGGAGCCGCCCCGGAGCGGAGGCTGCTGTTCGCGCTCCTCTGGGCTGATGAACTTCGGGCCGCCGTCGCCTTCGCGAGCGCGGCGCGCACTCGCGCGTCGGACCCGGCGGCGCTGCTCCGGCAGTGGACGGACGCCGTCGCCCTGCTCGTCGGCTCCGATCGCGTGTCCGCCCTCGATCCCCAGCGGCTCATCGTGGACGGCCTGCTCCGCGCGTACCTGCACACCGCCGACGCGGTGCCGATCTCGGAGCTCGCTGCCCTCGTCACGAGCGCCGCACGAGTCGTCACCGGGGCGGCGAGAGCGCTGGACCACTCGTCCGAGCTCATCGATGCGACCGCCTGCGCCGTGGTCGCGGGCGACGCCGAGGCCGTACGTCGCATCTCGGCCCTCCGCCGGTACGCGCCGATCGTCATCGACGAGGTCCGTCCGACCACGCGGGACCTGACCGTTCTCGGACCGTCTCCCACGCTCGAGCAGGCACCCAGCGCAGTGGTGGTCCTCCGCGGTCCGGAGTCGTCCGTGGAGATCGTGCCCCTCGAGTCGAACGACGGTCGATGGCGCGCGCAGATCGATGCCTCGGTGCTCCAGGCCGGTCGTTGGACAGCGACCGCGCGGTTCAGGATGTCGACGGTCGAGGTCGAGGTCCCGCTCGTCACTGCGCGGATGCCGATCCCGCCGCTCGACGGGACCCACCTGCTCCAGCCCCTCAGCGACCGTCGTGACGGCTGGAGGTTCCTCGTCGATCGCCGACCGGAGCCGAGCCTCGCGAGGAGGGCACGGACTGCACTCGGGCGCCTGCGCGGTTCCAGGAGCTGAGTCAGCCTCCGGTAGCATCGGCGGGTGCATCGACCGAGAGACGGGGCCGACCGAGTCCAGCGAGGACTCCGCGCGGACATCCAAGGCATCCGCGCCGTGGCGATCGCACTGGTGATCTTCTACCACCTCTGGCCGAACCGACTGCCCGGCGGCTACGTCGGTGTGGACGTCTTCTTCGTGATCTCCGGATTCCTGATCACCGGTCACATCATCAAGGCCGCCGAGCGGGAGCGCCCCGTCCCCATGCTCGTGGGCTTCTACGCCCGACGCATCCGCCGCCTCGCACCGGCCGCGGTCGTCGTGCTCGTCTTCGTCCTCGCCTTCACGCTCGTCTTCCTGCCGGTCTCCTCGTGGAGCGCGACGGGGGCCAACGTCCTCGCGGCGTCGTTGTTCTCCGAGAACTGGTTCCTCGCGGCCCAGTCGGTGAGCTACCTCGACGCCAGCTCCACTCCGACGGCGCTGCAGCACTTCTGGTCCTTGTCCGTCGAGGAGCAGTTCTACATCGTCTGGCCCCTCGTCCTGCTCACCGCGATCGCCCTCATCGGACGCCGACGTGGTACCTGGCTCGTCGCCGCGATCGCCGGCATCGGTGCGCTGAGCTTCGCATGGGGGGTGCTCCACACACGCACCGACCCGGACGTCGCGTTCTTCGACACCGCAGCGCGTGCTTGGCAGTTCGCCGTCGGAGCCCTCATCGCGTTCCTCCCCGCGCTCGCGGGTCGGACGCGTGTGTGGCTGCCGTGGGTCGGTCTGGCCGCGATCGGGATCGCGGCCGTCGTGTACGCCGACGACACACCGTTCCCCGGTGTGGCCGCCGTGCTCCCGACGCTCGGCGCTGCGGCGATGATCGCAGGCCGCGCGCCGGCTGACTCGCCGTGGTCGTTCGGGTTCCTCGCGTCGTTCGGACCGATCCGATGGCTCGGGGACGTGTCGTACTCGGCCTACCTCTGGCATTGGCCGCTCATCATCCTGCTCCCGCAGGTACTCGGGACCGACCTCACGCTCCGCCTGAAGCTCGTCGTCCTCGCCGCCACTGCGGTCCTTGCGTGGGCGTCGTACCGGTACGTCGAGACGCCGGCGCGCCGCAGCGCCGTCCTGACCCGTCGTCGTCGGCGCAGCTTCGTCGCGGGTGCGACCGCGCTCCTGGTGCTCGTCGCGGGCTGCTTCGGCACCGTCAGCGTCGCCAGCGCGAAGATGCAGGAAGAAGACGACAGGTTGCTCGCCCAGGTCACGGGCGGTGAGTCCTGCTTCGGAGCCGCGGCGCTGGACGACGCCTCGTGCAGCGACCCGTGGGGCCGCATCGATCGTGCTGCCGTGCCCGCTCCGTTGTCCGACAAACCGCTCGTCTGGAAGGACGACTGCATCGACGACATCACGGAGAACACCGAGAAGTACTGCACGTACGGCGACCGGGAAGCGTCCGAGACGATCCTCCTGTGGGGCGATTCCCACGCGGGCGCATGGTCGACGGCGTTCGACGTCGCCGGCAAGCTCGACCACGTCAAGGTGATCGTCGCCGCGCGGAACCGGTGTCCTTCCAGCATGACGGCTCCGACGGGGACGACCTACGGCGACGTCATCCCCACCCAGCAGCAGGCGTGGTGCGCCGCGCGCAACGACTGGGTCATGAACACGCTCGTCCCCAGAGCTGACCGCGTGGTCCTCGCCGACCTGTGGGCGAACTACCGCTTCGAGGGGCCCGACTCGGCGCAGGCCGACGGCTACGCGGCGCTGATCGACGGCGTGCGCCGAGCGGACAAGAGCGTGACGATGGTGCAACACGTGCCGCTGACCGGCCAGACCCTCGAGGACAAGGTCATCGGGCCGGCCTGTCTCGCGGCGGGCCGATCGTGCACGAACGACGTCACGCATGCGCTTCCGGCCTCCACGTCACTCCCGCAGCGGCTCCTCGTCGCAGACGGGTACGGCGACGAGGTTCGGTGGGTTCCCGTCGAGTCCGAGTTCTGCCACGACGGCCGGTGCTACTCGGCGATCGGTGGAGTGTCCGTCTACTTCGACGGCTCACACCTCTCGAACGCGTACAGCGCTTCGTTGGGCCCGTGGCTCGCGAAAGCGCTCGACCGGACGAGGTCGCTCAGCGTCGTCGAATGACCGTCCGTGATGATCGGAGCGACCCGAGCGTGAGGGAGAATCGACCCGTGCGTCGTCCTCGATTCCTCATGGCTTCCCTGGCCGTGGTGATCGCCGCATTCGCGGTCCCCGTCCTCACCGTCGAACCGACCGCACCCCAGGCTGCTGAAGTGGTGCCGAGGCAGGATGTCCGGGTGGCGGTGGTCGGCGACTCGCTGAGCGCGGGGCGATCCGGGTTCCTCGGCAACGGACTCGACGACGAGAGCTGGATGACCTACGCGAAGGGTGACGGCATCGCCTTCGCAGGTGGATGGGCTCGTGCCGGGGCCACACCCGACGAGATGGCCGCGGCCGTCGAGCCGATCGAGAACGTGGACGTGCTCGTCATCCTCGCCGGCACGAACGCGGTCCGGACCGGCCGGACGTTCGCCGACGAACGCCCGGCCTACGAACGGATCGTCGACACGATCGGAGCGAGGCAGGTCATCGTGGCGGGCCTCCCGCCGTACCGCTGGAAGCCGACCGAGGCGGTCGAGTACTCGCGGGCACTGCAGCAGTTCGTCGTCCAGGAGGGATGGCGGTGGGCCGACCCGTGGACCTTCGCGAGGTCGGGATCGAGTTGGGCGAACGGCGTGAGCACCGACGGGACGCACCCGGCCGACGCCGCCGAGTACCGACGTCTCGGTCTCGCCTTCCGGAGCATCATCCTCTCCGTGGTGGCCGCCTCGCCGTCGTGATCGTGCCCGCTGGTCGTGCGTCCTGGGCAGTGTCCGCAGATCGATAGCATGAGGCATGCTCTCGATGACGGCTCGCACGGACGACCTCGCGGACCGGCAGAGCCGACCGGACCGGTCGGTCGCGGTCGACCTCGTCCGTGTCGTCGGTGTCATCGCCATCGTGGCTGGTCACACCTGGGACCAGCGCCACTTCGCCCAAGCAGGCCTGTACACCTGGCACGTTCCGGTGTTCTTCGTCCTGACCGGGTACCTGTGGAAGTCCGGTCGCACGACACGTGACGAACTCGGTCGGCGGGCTCGGACCCTGCTCGTGCCGTACCTCAGCTGGCTCGTCCTCGTGACCGTGATCTGGGCGGCGTTCCGGGCAGCCGTCGGTGATCCCGCGGACACGAAGACGCTCTCCCTCCTCCCGCTCGGCGGCGACTGGATCTCGCGCCCGTACTCGGCTTTCTGGTTCGTGACCTGTCTCTTCGTCGCTGCCGTCCTGATGCGGTGGCTCGAACGACTGCACCCGTTCCTGCCCTGGTTCGCGGCGGGGATCGGGATCGCGTGGTGCATCGGGGACCGGTACCCCATCGCGCACATCCCGGAGTCCGCAGGGATGGCGTTGCCGGCGCTCGCGTTCATGCTGGTGGGCATGGCGTTGCGCCGTCACCGTGACTCGATCGAGCATCCCCTGCTCGTGGGGGTCGTGCTCTTCGTACCGTCGTGGTGGCTGGGCTGGTCGGGAGCGCTCGACACCCTCAACATGAAGGCCGGCAACCTCGGCACGCCGGTCCTGAGCGTGTTGATGGCCGCAGCGATCTCGTGCGGCATGCTCCTCGTCGTCGAGGGCCTGGAACGCTTCATCCCCGCCTGGGGGCGCAATGTCGTCTTCGCCGTCGCAGCGTGCGCGATCCCGATGATCCTGACCCACACACTCTCGTTGGCCATCACGGAGCGGCTCGGTCTTCCCTCGTCGAAGTGGACGTTCCTGATCGCCTACTTCGCGCCGCTCCTGGTCGCGCTGGTTCTCCGCCTCAGCCCGGCGAGACGCCTGCTCTTCTGAGCGGAGCCGCTACCGGGCGACCTCGTCCAACAACCGCGCGTAGTCCCTCGACCGCCCGAACGGCGCCAGCCGCCGACTGAACTCCTCGGCCCCCGGCGCACCCTCGACCGGGGCGGCGAGCACCCCGGCGAGGGACGCGGCCGCATCGCCGGCGTCGAACCACCGCACCCACCCTTCGTCCCCGAACTCGGCGCGGAGGTGCGGCTCGTCGGGCAGGACGGACGGCACGCCGAACGACGCCGCGAGGTGCAGCGCGCCGGAGTTGAGGACGCGCCGGTACGGGAAGACGGCCACGTCGGCAGCCCGGAACCACCGCTGCACGTCGATGTCGCCGACGTGGTCGTGTTCGCGGACGGCTCGGAGGTCGTCGCCGAGCATGGTGTCGATCGACGCCCGGTCCGCGTCCGACGTCCGGCCCGCGAGCAGCAGGACCGGACGGTCCGCGGCCGGGACCCGGCGGACGGCGTCGACCAGCACGTCGAGGCCCTTGTACGGGCGCATCTGGCCGAAGGCGAGCACGGTCCGGTCCGAGTCGATCAGGCCGAGGGCCGCACGCGCCTCGGAGCGCGTGACCGATGCCGGGTAGACGCCCTGGTAGCTGGGGTGGGGGATGCGGACGATGCGGTCCGGGTCCAGTGTGTAGTGCTCCGCGACGGCGACGGCGGCGGCGGTGTCCGCGTTCATCACGTGCACGACGTCGGCGGTGGCGGCGAGGTACCGGTCGAGCGTCACTTCCAGCTCGAGGTGCCGGGCGTCGTGGGGGAGGACGTTGTGGATCGTCCACACGAGCCGCGCGCCCCGGGCGCGTGCCGCGTCGACAGCGGTGCGGAAGCGGTCGAGGCGTGCGCCGGCCGCAGCGAGGTCGTCGTCGGTCCGCTGCACGATCGGCGCGGTCCAGTGCATGTGGAACACGTCACCGGCGCCGAGGCGTCCGAGGTGCTGTTCGAGCTGCTCGAGGCGGGTGCTCTCGAGGACGTTCCAGCCGCGCGCCCGCGGCGCCAGCAGCATGAGGTTCAGGTACGGGTTGTCCCGGTAGGCCGGGAACACCGCGAGGGAGCGATCGGGCACCGCCCGATCCTACGGGGAGTCGTCAGTCCGCTGTGGCGACGATGTACTCGGCCTCGTGCAGGACCGAGCAGAACGCCAGCCCCTCGTGAGCGAGCGCGTCGCGCCTCCGGATGACGGCACCGCACACGGAGCACTTGGTCGTGAAGGTCGACCGCATGGCATCGGAGAGGAGCGACATGCAGACATCGTGCTCCGCCAACGTGAACAGACGGCGGCGTCTGGCTTGGAAGCCGGTGAACGTGCCCGCAGAAACGGCCCCAGAAAGGACGGATCCTCGGCTCTACAGTGCCCGGACCACCTGCTCCGCCCCGTCCCCCGTCGGCACGACCACCGCGAAGTCCCCGTCCGCCACGACCTGCCCCGGCGCGGCCCAGACGACGTTCCGCGCGCCCGGCTGCGGCACGAACGACGCACCGGCGCGACCGGACGCCGAGCCACCGCCGACGACGGTCACGGTCACCTCGTCGATCCCGCTGGACCCCCGGTACCAGGACGTCGGCATGTCGACCGCCGCGGTGTGGCCGGCGGCCTCCAGTGCGGCGACGAGCGCCGTGACGTCCGCCACGCGGGTCCCGTCGTGCTTGATCGCGACGCGGAGCCCGACGGCCCCCTCCTCGCGGACGACGACGGGCCGCGACGACCGGACGTGCACGTCGTGGCCCTTCGGCAGCCCGGGTTCGACGCCGAGGTACCGGAGGCCGGCGGTGTCGTACCGGTCGACGGCGTCGGCGGCCGGGTAGCGACCGCGCCAGCGCTCGTCGAAGATCCGGCGGTTGTCGACGCGGGCGTCGTCGCGGCCGGGTGTGCGGCTCTCGTGGTGGACGACGACGGACGCCGGCACGACGACGAAGGCCGATCCGGCAGGCGAGGACTCGATGGCCCGCAGGCACAGGTCGACGTCCTCGAGGCCGTTCGCGTACACGGGGTCGAACCCGTGCCAGCGGATCAGGTCGGCGGCCCGGAAGGCGGCCGCCGCGGCGGTGATCGCGGTGAACCGGGCGGGGGAGCCCGGGTCGCCGGCGGTCGCGCCGAAGGCTCGGGACGCGTCGTGGCGCGGGTGGTCGCCGAGGAAGTGCCAGGGCAGCACCTTGTCGCCGCCGAAGACGGTGCCGGCGGTCTGGACGACGCCGTCCGGGTAGACGAGGAGCGGCTGCGCGCCGAGGACGGCACGGTCCTCGAGCGCCGCGACGAGCGGGCGGAGCCACCCGGTGGTGACCTCGGTGTCGTTGTTGAGCATGACGACGGTGCCGCCGGCGGAACGGGCGAGGCCGAGGTCGCTGCCGAGCCCGAAGTTGCGGTTGCGGTCCTCGCGCTGCAGCACGACACGGGGCTCGTCGCGGAACCACGCGCCGAGGATCGCCGACACGGACCGCGGCGACCCGTTGTCGACGAGCACGACCTCGACCCGGTCGCCGTCGTGGTCGGCCGCGCCGAGCACGGTGTCGACGGCCCGACGGGTCATCGTCCAGTCGCGGAAGACGGGCACGACCACGGACACCAGGGCGGCGTCGCGGGTGGGCGCCGCCGCGGCGAGGGCGTCCCAGTCGATGCGGTGCCGCGCGAGCGCGACCTCCTGCCACGACGCTGGCTGCGCGGACGAGACCCGCCGCGGGTCGCGGACGTTGTCGTAGTCGACGCCGATCACGGGGACGTACGCGGGGACGCCGAAGCGCTTCCCGATGCGGAGCAGCCACTCCCAGTCGATCCACCGCCGGAGCGTCTCGTCGAAGGGGCCGACGGCGGCGGCGACGTCCCGGCGGACGACGAGGGCGTTGAGGTCGATGAAGTTCCCGGCGAACAGGTCGTCGAGGGTGCCGTCCTCGCCGCGGTACGTCTCGACCGGCGCGGTGGAGTCGTCGGCGTTGTTCGCACCGATCATCCGCACGCCGGTGTGCACCCCGGGACCGTCCGTCTCGAGCAGCGCCGACACCGCGACGGCGAGGTGCTCGGGCCGCCAGGTGTTGTCCGCGTCGAGGAACGCCACGAAGTCGCCGCGCACGGCGGCCAGCCCGGTGTTGCGTGCGGCACCGGCGCCGCCGTTCTCGCGCTCGATGAGGCGGATGCGCGGTTCGTCGACCGCGGCCCGGCGCACGACGTCGACCGTGTCGTCACCCGACCCGTCGTCGACGAGCACGAGCTCCCACGCGGCGTGCTGCTGGGCGCGCACGGACGCGATGGCCGCGCCGACGACGTCGGCCCGGCGGTGCACCGGCATCACGACGGAGACGAGCGGCTGCTCGGCCTCGCGGCGGGCGGCCCCGCGCGGGTACCGTGCGAGGACCTCGGCGGTCTCCGGTCCGTCCCACGTCGCCCGGTAGCGACGCCGGGTCCGGTGCTGGGCCGCGGCGAACTCGCGAGCCGCAACCGTGGCCGACTCGCGGACGGCGGCCCAGGTCGGCGCGGGTCCGCGACGGCCTGGAGGCACGGGGAGCGTGGTCTCGTCGGTCGCGTTCCGCAGGAAGTGGCGGAGCGCATCGAGCGTGGAC
The DNA here is from genome assembly GCF_000333375.1 of Curtobacterium sp. B18. GTDB lineage: Bacteria > Actinomycetota > Actinomycetes > Actinomycetales > Microbacteriaceae > Curtobacterium. The sequence goes on along the minus strand of NZ_BACZ01000044.1, from coordinate 12,136 downwards.
GCCGGTCGGTCGGCCGCCGACAGCGACGCCGCGTACGCCGCGGCGTCGAAGAGCGGTCCGGTCTGGAAGAGCTCCGGCCCCTCCTGGTGCAGTGCGTCGTACCAGGACATCGCGGGCACCGGCTGGTGCTCGCGCATCCACTCGTGCTCCACGAGGGGGCTGAGCGAGAGCCCCCGCTGCCCGTCGTTGTGCACGTAGAAGGCGATCGCCTCGTCGTCGGTGGCGAACGTTCGCCCGGTCTGGGCCTCGAGGTACGGGCGGTCGAGCACGCCGAACTCGCCGATGCGCCGCGCCCACCGGTCGAGCCGGTCCGTGACGGTAAGCGGCTTCTCGGGGCCCCGCAGCCCGCGTGCGAGTCGCCGGGTGATGCGTCCGATGCCGCTCCGGTCGGCCATCAGCGACGCCCCGGCAGTCGTGCGGCGACCTTGGCGATCGCCTGACCGGTGCGGAAGGACCGGCTCGTGCGCAGGTCCTCGAGCTCCCGGCGGAGTCGCGCGACCTCGGTGGCGGCGCCGCGTGCGCCGACCTCGGCGACAGCGAGGTCGAGGGGGAGCAGTGCCGCCCAGCGCCGCTCGAGGTGGGCAGAGGTGCCCTCGAGCGGGGCGAGCATGCTGTGCTCCACGCCCTCGCGGGCGCTCTCCAGCTCCTCCGGGCCCACCACGTCCGCGAACGGGCGGACGAGGGCGTCGACGCGGTCCGACCCGGCGCGGTACGGCGCGGACGACCACGGGACGGACGCGACGCCGGTCTCGACGACGACCCAGAAGGCGGCGCGGCGGTTCGCCGTGACGAGGTCGGCCGGTGTCGGGTCGACCAGCACCTGCACGGTGACGAGGTCGTCCGGGTCCGGGTCGTCGGTGGTGACCGTCCAGCCGTCCGGGGCCGGCGTGCCAGCGGGGAGCCGCGCCTCCAGGGCGAAGCCGTCCCCGAAGGCCGCGTCGATCCGCCGGGCCAGCCCCGCGGCGTCCTCGACGTGACGCAGGTCGACCGCCAGCCGCGCGGCGGGTCCCGCGGGGACGAGCACGTCGGCGAACCGCTCGGTCGCCGTCGTGCCGTGCCGCTGGTAGGCGGCGACCGCGTCCGGCAGGAAGGGGTAGCGGCGCTCGAGCTCGCGCTGGTGGGCGGCGCGCAGCGCGGACCGGTTGCCGGCGAAGCTCTTCCCGCCGGCGTGCAGGACGAGTGCCCGGTTCGCGATCTTCGCGAGCCAGCCGTGCGCGGCGATGCGGAGGCAGTAGTCGTTCTCCTCGCCGTACCCGGGGGCGAACGCCTCGTCGAACAGGCCGTGCTCGGTGACGAGCTCGCGCCGGGTCAGGAAGCAGAAGCCCATCGCGACGGGGAGCACCTGCGACGCCGGCAGCAGCGGTGCGATCGCGTCCCACACCGCGCGGGTCCGTGCCTCGGTCCGCGCCGCGCCGCGGTTCGTCAGCCGGTACGGGATGCTCGCGATCGTCGCGTTGTCGCTCCTGGCGGTCACCACGCCGGTGCGGTCCTCGTCGAGGACGGCGAGCATCGCGTCGAGGAAGCCGGCGGTGGGGACCGCGTCGCTGTTCAGCAGCAGGACCGCGTCGCCGTCGGCGCCCGCGTCGAGCTCGGTCACGGCGCGGTTGCAGGTCCCGACGAACCCGAGGTTGTGGTCGTTGCGTTCGTACCGGAAGCCGGGGCGGTCAGCGATGCGCCCGAGCAGGGCGGTCTCGATCGCGTCCGCGTCGGGGCCGCAGTCGTTGACGAGCAGCACGCGGTGGCGGTCCGTGTCGAGGTGCTCGACCAGCCCGTCCACGCAGCGGAGCAGGGACTCGAGATCGCCGTACACCGGGACGACGACGAGGGTGGTGCGGGTCATGCGGAGGGCTCCTCGAGGCTGGTGGCGAGTGCGTCGACGGCCGCGTCGAGCGGACCCCCGAGCGCGCCGTCGGCGAGCGGGACGGCACCGGTCGGCCCCTCGGCCGCCGCCCGCCGGACCGCGTCGGCGACGGCGAGCCCCAGGGACCGGGCGTCGGCGGGCACGGCCGTCAGGTTCGGGTGCAGGTGCGCGCGGGTGTCCCGGAACTCGTTGGTGACGACACGGGCCCCCGAGATCGCACCGTCGAACGGCGGGTGGCTCGGGTGCGGGCTGTGCTGCAGCGACAGCACGACGTTGGTCGACGCGATGAAGCGGAAGTAGTCGTCCCACGGCATCGTGCCGTGGCTGACGAGCTTCACGTCGCCGCGGCCGCCGTCGAGCTCGACGTCACCGTGTTGCTCGCCCGCCGAGTGGAACTCGACCCGCAGGCCGTCGGCGGCGAGCTCCTGGACCGCCACCCGGAGCGCGGCGACACCGAGTCGGAACAGGTTGCGGTGCTTGCTCGGACGACCGTAGAAGAGCACGCGCACGACGTCCTCGTGCCGGCGTGCCTCGGCGACGCGGTCGAGCAGCTCGAGGTCCAGGTGCGGCGCGAAGGTGCGCTCGCGCGGCACGTCGAGTGCCTCGACCTCGGCGAGGTACCGGCGCAGCGGCTCCGAGTTCACGAGCATCCGGAAGCCGGCGCGGTAGGTGGAGGCGGCGACGGCGTACTCCGTCGACCACGGGCTGAACCCGGGCTCGTAGTCCTGCACGAGGTAGACGACGCGCTCGCGGCCGATCACCCCGGCGGTGACCGCGACGTCGATCGGGTGCGCGGTCTTCCAGTGCGTGGCGATCCAGACGTCGTCGTCGCCGAACGTGGTGTCGAGGACGTCCTCGCGGCGGACCACCCGGACCCCCGGGCGGCCGTCGACGCGGGACTCCGGGAAGCGGTCGGCGACGAGGGCCTCGGCCGCGGCGGCGCTGTTGCCCGGCGTGGTCCAGCGGACCATCACCACGCGGACCGGTCGGCCGAGCCGTCCGCCGAGCGCGAGCGCCACTGCCAGTGCGGTCTGCACACCGGCGAAGGCAGCACCTTCGCGGAGCTCGTCGACCACGAGCACGACCTCGGGCGCGCGGTCGGTCGTCCGGATGCCGGCGAGCGCGAGGCTCGTCTCTACCAGGCCCTCGAACGGGCGGGCGGTCAGCGGTGCACGGTCGCGCTCGCGCCGGGCCACCCCGACGTCCACGCGGGACACCGTCCGCCCGAGTCGCTCGCGGACGTCGTTCCGGTAGTGGCCGTCCCGGGCGTAGCGCTCGTTCACACGGACGAGGTCGCCGACGAGGCGTCGTGCCTTCTCGAAGTTCATCGACCCTCACGTTACTGGGCCACACGGCGTCGATCGGTAGGATCGACACCCTCATGATGCAGCGAATCGACCTCCGCGGCGGGCTCCCCGCCCGCGCCGAACTCCACCGACTCATGCCGCGCGCCACCGGCGACGTCTCGCACGCGGTCGACGCCGCCCGCGAGCTCGTCGACGCCGTCCGCGAGCACGGGGCGTCGGCGCTGCGCGACCAGGCCGAACGGTTCGACGGGGGAGCGCCCGCGAACGTCCGGGTCCCGGCGGCCGAGATCGCCGCGGCCGTCGCCGGCCTGACGCCGGAACTCCGCACGGCGCTCGACGAGGCGATCCGCCGGGTCCGGGCGGCGAGTGCCGCACAGGTCCCCGCCGCGTCCGTCACCACCCTGGCCGACGGTGCCGAGGTGCACCAGCGCTGGCAGCCGATGCGCCGCGTCGGGCTCTACGTGCCCGGCGGCAAGGCCGTCTACCCCTCGAGCGTCGTCATGAACGTCGTACCCGCGCAGGTCGCCGGCGTCCGGTCGATTGCGCTCGTGTCGCCGCCGCAGCGCGACCACAGCGGCGCGGTCCACCCGACGATCCTCGCCGCGGCCGGGCTCCTCGGCATCGACGAGGTCTACGCCATGGGCGGCGCCGGAGCCGTCGGCGCCCTGGCCCACGGTGTCGGCGAGATCGGCCTCGAGCCGGTCGACCTCGTCACCGGTCCCGGGAACAACTACGTGGCCGCGGCGAAGCGGATCGTGCGGGGCACGGTCGGCATCGACTCCGAGGCCGGCGCGACCGAGATCCTCGTGATCGCGGACGACACCGCGGACCCCGGGTACGTCGCCGCCGACCTCATCAGCCAGGCCGAGCACGACGAGCAGGCCGGCGCCGTCCTCGTGACGACGTCCGCGGCGTTCGCCGACGCGGTGGAGGCGGCCATCCCGGAACGCGCGGCGCGCGTCGGGACCGTGTCGCGCCTCCAGGTCGCGCTCGACGGACCGCAGTCCGCGATCGTGCTCGTGGACTCGCTCGCCGACGCGGCGACCGTGAGCAACGCGTACGGACCCGAGCACCTCGAGATCCAGACCGCCGACGACGACGCGGTCCTCGCCGACATCGACGCCGCCGGTGCGGTGTTCGTCGGACCGAGCACGCCCGTGAGCCTCGGTGACTACCTCGCCGGGTCGAACCACGTCCTGCCCACGGGCGGGCAGGCCCGCTTCGGGTCCGGGCTGTCCGCCTCGACGTTCCCTGCGGGCCCAGCAGGTCGTCCGGTACACGCCCGACGCCCTCGCCGAGGTCGCGCCGCACATCGTCGCCCTCGCCACCGAGGAGCAGCTCCCCGCGCACGGCGCCGCCGTGACGGAGCGCACGAACCGGTAGCCTGGGCACGACATGTTCTGCCCCTTCTGCCGCCACCCGGACTCCCGCGTCGTCGACTNCCGGACGAGCGACGACGGAACCTCCATCCGTCGCCGTCGTCAGTGCCCGAACCTGCGGGCGCCGTTTCTCGACCACCGAGACCGCCTCGCTCAACGTGGTGAAGCGCAACGGGGTCACTGAGCCGTTCAGCCGCGACAAGATCGTCTCCGGCGTGCGCAAGGCCTGCCAGGGGCGCCCGGTCACCGACGGCGACCTCGCGGTGCTGGCGCAGCGCGTGGAGGAGACCGTGCGGTCGTCCGGGTCGAGCCAGATCGACGCGAACGACATCGGTCTCGCGATCCTCGCACCGCTCCGCGAGCTCGACGAGGTCGCCTACCTGCGGTTCGCGAGCGTCTACCAGGCCTTCGACTCGCTCGAGGACTTCGAGGACGCCATCACCCAGCTCCGCCTCGACCACCACGGCACCACCAGCCCGGCCGGGGCCGACGCGTGAGCGGCATCGCCGAGCGGGTCGTCCGGAACGGGTACGCCGTCGTCTTCCGCTCGGTGTTCGCCAACATGGACCCCGAGCGCGCGCACCACATCGCCTTCGCGGTGATCAAGTGGCTGCCGCGCGTCCCCGTCCTCGGTCGGGTCGTCGAGCAGTACTGCCGCCCCTCGGCCGCCGACGGCGTGACCACGATGGGGATCCACTTCCCGTCCCGCTTCGGCCTCGCCGCCGGGTTCGACAAGGACGCTCGTGGCATCGCCGGACTCGGGGTCCTCGGCTTCGGGCACGTCGAGGTCGGCACGATCACGGCGAAGCCGCAGCCCGGCAACGAGCGGCCCCGGCTCTTCCGGCTCATCCCGGACCGCGCGCTCATCAACCGCATGGGGTTCAACAACCACGGCGCCGCCGCGGCCGCCCGTCGGCTCGAACGCGCCCGTCGGCACCCCGGTCGACCCGTCATCGGCGTGAACATCGGCAAGAGCCGGGTCGTCGCGGTCGAGGACGCGGTGGACGACTACCTCGAGTCCACCCGGCGGCTCGCACCGTTCGCCGACTACCTCGCGGTCAACGTCAGCTCGCCGAACACCCCGGGACTCCGCGGTCTGCAGGAACTCGACCAGCTCCGCCCGCTGCTCACCGCCGTGCGCGACGCCGCCGGCAAGACCCCGGTGCTGGTGAAGATCGCGCCGGACCTCACCGACGACCAGATCGATGCGATCGCCGGACTCGCGGTGTCGATCGGGCTCGCGGGGATCATCGCGAACAACACCACCATCTCGCGCGAGGGACTCCGGACCCCCGCGGCGGAGGTCGAGGCGATGGGTGCCGGGGGACTGTCCGGCGCACCGGTCGCCGCCCGCTCCCTCGAGGTCCTCGGTCGCGTCCGCGCCGCCGTCCCCGAGGACTTCTGCGTCATCGCGGTCGGGGGCGTCACGAGCGAGCAGGACGTGCAGGACCGGATCGACGCGGGGGCGACCCTCGTGCAGGGCTACACGGCGTTCCTCTACGAGGGGCCGACCTGGGCCGCGCGGATCAACCGGCTGCGGCGCCGGCGGTTGCGGCGCGCCGCGCGCTGAGCGCCGGTCGGGGCGCGGTCGCGTCCCGCCGCGCGAGGTCGCACCTCCGTCTTCGAGGTCGCGAGACACGCCGCGCGCGCTGCCGCGAGGTCGCACGACACGCCGCGTGCGCTGCCGCGAGGTCGCGCAAGGTGCCGTCGCGCGCGCCGCGGAGCGGCACTTCTCGCGACTTCGCCGGTGCGGATCGGACGGGTCCCGAGCCCGCGGCGCGCGCCTGACGGACTGGAGGCGCGGGGCGGGGGTGCACCGCGCCTCCAGTCCGGTGGGTGGTCGGCGCGTCGATCCGCAGGTGGTCGGCAGCGCGATGCGCGGCTCGCGTTCGGCGAGTGGGCGGGGCGAGTGGGCACGGTGGGCACGACGTGCCGCTCGCGTTCGTCGAGCGGGCGGGAACTGCCGCTCACGTTCGACGTGCGGGCGGGGCGAGTGGGCACGACGTGCCGCTCAGGTTCGGCGAGCGGGCGAGAACTGCCGCCTGGAGGCCGCGAGCGTGACGTATTTCGCCCGCTCGGCGGGGGCGCGCCGGGCCCGCCGAGCAGGCGCCCGCGGCCCGCGCCCGCATCCGACCCACTGCCCGCACGACGAAGCGCCGTCCGGCGGACCGGACGGCGCTTCGTGGAGGGGTCAGACGGTGGGGTACTGCCCGCGCTTGACCTGCGGCTTCGGCAGGCGCAGGAAGCGCAGCTGCCACGCACGCGTGAGGATGTAGAGGAACGTCCCGCGCTGCATCGTGCCGAACTTGGCCGTCAGCTTCTTGCGGAAGGACAGCCAGAGCACGAGGCAGTCGAGCACGAAGAGCGCCACGAACGCCCAGACGAGCAGCAGCGAGTACGACGCGATGACGGTCTGCGAGGCGGCGAACCCGACGATGAGGAACAGCACGAGCACCGGCATCATGATCTCGCCGACGTTCCAGCGGGCGTCGATCCAGTCCCGGACGAACCGACGCTGCTCGCCGCGGTCCTTCGCCGGCAGGTAGCGCTCCTCGCCGTTGGCCATGCCGACCCGGGCCTTCTCGCGCTCGTTCGCGAGGCGGGCACGAGCGGCCTTCTTGTCCTCGGCGGAGCCGCCCACGATCGGACGGCGGTTGGCCGCCTCGCGCTCGCGACGGGTCGGCGTCGGACGGCCCTTCCCCTGTTCGAGGAGCTCGGCCTCGGACGGGTTGACGGTCGTGTTGGTCTTGGGGGCTGCCTTCGCCACGGTGCGTTCCTGACTGCGGTCTGCGTGCTGGATCGTCCTCTAGATTACGGGACATGACCGACACCGACCAGCACGCCGCCGCCACCGACCCCGCACTCCTCGACGCCCTCCGCGAACACGTGCAGGGATCGCTGCCCACGACGATCGCCGACCTGTCCGCCCTCGTGCGGCTCCCGTCGGTGTCCTGGTCGGCCTTCGACCCGGCGAACGTGCGGGCCAGCGCCGAGGCCGTCGCGGACCTGGCGCGGTCGACGGGCGTGTTCGCGGACGACGCCGTCCGGATCGTCCGGTCGGCGGTCGAGGGGGACACGACGACGGTCGAGGCCGCCGGCGGCGAGCTCGGTCAGCCCGCCGTCCTCGCGGTGCGCCCGGCCCGGAACGGCAAGCCCACCGTGATGCTCTACGCCCACCACGACGTCCAGCCGCAGGGCGACGACGCGCTCTGGGAGACGCCGCCCTTCGAGCCGACCCTGCGCGGCGACCGCCTGTACGGGCGCGGCGCCTCGGACGACAAGGCCGGGGTGATGACCCACATCGCCTCGCTCCGGGCGCTGCACGCCCGGTTCGGCGACGACCTGGACCTCGGCGTGGTCCTGTTCATCGAGGGCGAGGAGGAGTTCGGCTCCCGGTCGTTCCGGACGTTCCTCCGCGAGCAGCAGGAGCACCTCGCCGCCGACGTCATCGTGGTCGCGGACAGCGACAACTGGTCGACCGAGGTCCCGTCGATCACGGTGTCCCTCCGCGGCAACGTCACCTTCAAGCTGACGCTGACGACACTCGAGCACGCGAGCCACAGCGGCATGTTCGGGGGAGCGGCTCCGGACGCCATGATCCCGATGGTGCGGCTGCTCGCCTCCCTGCACGACGACGACGGTGCCGTGGCGGTCGAGGGCCTCACTGCCTACGAGGCCGACGTGCCGACGCGGACCGAGGACGAGCTCGCCGCCGACGCCGCACTGCTGCCGGGCGTGCGTCCCGTCGGCCGTGGCGAGGTCCTGTCCCGCATGTGGTTCCAGCCGTCGATCACGGTCACGGGCATGGACGTCCCGAGCGTCGCGAACGCGTCGAACACGCTGCTGCCGACGGTCTCGGCGCGGGTGTCGGTGCGCGTCGCGCCCGGGCAGGCCGCGACCGACGCGTACGCGGCCGTGGAACGGCACCTGCGCGCGCACGTGCCGTTCGGCGCGCGCCTCGAGATCACCGAGCCGGACGCCGGCGACGGCTTCCTCGTGGACACCGCCGGCTGGGCCGTCCAGGAGGCGCGGGTCGCCATGCGCGAGGGCTGGGGCAACGAGGCGGTCGAGCAGGGCATCGGCGGGTCGATCCCGTTCGTGTCGGACCTCGCCGCGCAGTTCCCGGACGCGCAGATCCTGGTCACCGGCGTCGAGGACCCGGACACCCGGGCGCACAGCCCGAACGAGTCGCAGCACCTCGGCGTCCTGCACCGGGCCATCGCCTCGGAGACGATCCTGCTGGCGCGTCTCGCGACTCGCGGCTGACGGTGCTTACAATCGATCCGAGCGCGGTGATCGACACCGCACGGAGGGAGACGCGCGGATGAGCGACACCATCACCGACAACGCACCGACGACCGAGGCGCCGTCGCACGGCGTCCTGCTCAGCGACGCGGCCGCGGCGAAGGTGGCGAGCCTCCTCGAGCAGGAGGGTCGCGACGACCTCCGTCTGCGTCTGGCCGTGCAGCCCGGTGGCTGCTCGGGCCTGATCTACCAGCTCTACTTCGACGAGCGCCTGCTCGACGGCGACGCCACGGCCGAGTTCGACGGCGGCGTCGAGGTCGTCGTCGACAAGATGAGCGTGCCGTACCTCGACGGTGCCTCGATCGACTTCGAGGACACCATCCAGAAGCAGGGCTTCACGATCGACAACCCCAACGCGCAGGGCAGCTGCGCGTGCGGTGACAGCTTCCACTGAGCACCCGTCGACCCGACACGAGCGGGGAGTGACCGACACGGTCGCTCCCCGCTCGTTCGTTCCCGGGCGCGGCATGCGGCACGACCAGGGAAAACCCGTCCTGGGCCGTTGCGGATAGCGGCCCGAGGTGTGTCGCGTGTGCGCGAGCGGCCCCGAGCTGCGAGTAAGCTAGGAGTGTTCCAACCAAGCTGGGAGCGAGCCATGCGCGACCTTCACGTCGCGGCCTGCTCCGGTTTCACGTTCTTCCGAGAGGTAACAGTGCGTTCGAATCGCCGTATACGTTGGGCGGCCGTCCCGGTGGCCGTCGGTCTGGTCATCGCACTGGCTGGTTGCACGCAGCAGCAGCTGAACGGATGGCTCCCCGGCACGGAGGAGACGAAGGACGTCACCAACCACACGAGCCGCATCGTCGGCCTGTGGACCACCAGCTGGGTCGTGCTCCTCGCCGTCGGTCTGATCGTGTGGGGCCTCATCATCTGGGCAGCGATCGTCTACCGCCGCCGCAAGGGCCAGACCGGCCTGCCGGTGCAGATGCGGTACAACATGCCGCTCGAGATCTTCTACACGATCGTGCCGCTCATCCTCGTGCTCGGCTTCTTCGCCTTCACCGCGAAGGACCAGACCGCGATCGAGCAGCCGTTCAAGAACGCCGACGCCACCATCCACGTCTACGGCAAGCGCTGGGCGTGGGACTTCAACTACATCAACGAGGACGACAAGTCCAAGAGCGTCTACTACCAGGGCATCCAGGCCCAGGAAGAAGAGAACGCGAACGGCGCGATCGACGAGTCGCAGCTCCCGACCCTCTACCTGCCCAAGGGCAAGAAGGTCCACATCGAGCTCTCCTCGCGCGACGTCAACCACTCGTTCTGGATCATCGACTTCCTCTACAAGAAGGACATGATCCCCGGGAAGCAGAACGACGAGTACTTCATCCCGGAGAAGCTCGGCACCTACCAGGGCAAGTGCGCGGAGCTCTGCGGTGAGTACCACTCGCTCATGCTCTTCCAGGTGAAGGTCGTCACGCCGACCGAGTACCAGGAGTACCTCGACTCGCTCGAGAAGCAGGGCAAGGTGGGTCTGCTCGGCAACGAGTACAACACCAACACGAACGAACCGAACAACAAGGCGCCCGTGACGGCGTCCGAGAACGAGTAGGGGCTCCGTCAGATGACCACGTCGCTCGTCGGCCAGCCGGCGGCAGGCTCCACGACCCTGGACTTCCAGGCGTCGAGAGTCGGCCGCAAGGGCAACATCATCGTCCGGTGGATCACGTCCACCGACCACAAGACCATCGGGTACATGTACCTGATCGCGTCGTTCATCTTCTTCCTGCTCGCGGGTGTGATGGCCCTGGTCATCCGCGCCCAGCTCTTCGAGCCCGGGCTGCACGTGGTCGCGACGAAGGAGCAGTACAACCAGCTCTTCACGATGCACGGCACGATCATGCTGCTGCTCTTCGCGACGCCGCTGTTCTCGGGCTTCGCGAACGCGATCATGCCGCTCCAGATCGGTGCCCCCGACGTCGCGTTCCCGCGTCTCAACGGCTTCGCGTTCTGGCTCTACGTCTTCGGCGCGCTCATCGCGGTCGGCGGCTTCCTCACCCCGCAGGGTGCCGCATCGTTCGGTTGGTTCGCCTACGCCCCACTGAGTGACACGACGTTCACACCCGGCCTCGGCGGGACGCTCTGGGTCTTCGGCCTCGGCATGACCGGCTTCTCGACGATCCTCGGCGCGGTGAACTTCATCACCACGATCATCACGATGCGTGCACCGGGCATGACCATGTTCCGCATGTCGATCTTCACGTGGAACACCCTCGTCACGGCCCTGCTCGTGCTGATGGCCTTCCCGGTCCTCGCGGCGGCGCTCTTCGGCCTCGGTCTCGACCGCGTGTTCAACGCGCAGATCTTCAACCCGGCGAACGGCGGGGCGCTCCTCTGGCAGCACCTCTTCTGGTTCTTCGGCCACCCCGAGGTGTACATCATCGCGCTGCCGTTCTTCGGCATCGTCTCCGAGGTCTTCCCGGTGTTCAGCCGCAAGCCGATCTTCGGGTACAAGACCCTCGTCTACGCGACCATCTCGATCGCGGCCCTCTCGGTCACGGTGTGGGCGCACCACATGTACGTCACCGGTGGCGTCCTGCTCCCGTGGTTCTCGCTCATGACGATGCTCATCGCGGTCCCGACCGGCGTGAAGATCTTCAACTGGGTCGGCACGATGTGGCGCGGCTCGGTGACCTTCGAGACCCCGCTGCTCTGGTCGGTCGGCTTCCTCATCACCTTCACGTTCGGTGGTCTCACCGGTGTGATCCTGGCGTCGCCGCCGCTCGACTTCCACGTGTCCGACTCGTACTTCGTCGTCGCGCACTTCCACTACGTGGTCTTCGGCACCGTCGTGTTCGCGATGTTCGCCGGGTTCTACTTCTGGTGGCCGAAGTGGACCGGCAAGATGCTCAACGAGCGTCTCGGCAAGATCCACTTCTGGCTCCTGTTCATCGGATTCCACACGACGTTCCTCATCCAGCACTGGCTGGGCGTCATCGGCATGCCGCGTCGGTACGCGACGTACCTGCCGAACGACGGGTTCACCTGGATGAACCAGCTGTCGACGATCGGCTCGATGATCCTCGCGATCTCGTTCCTGCCGTTCATCTTCAACGTCTACGTGACCGCCCGGAACGCACCGAAGGTCGCCGTGAACGACCCGTGGGGCTACGGCCGTTCGCTCGAGTGGGCGACCAGCTGCCCGCCGCCGCGGCACAACTTCACGTCGATCCCGCGCATCCGTTCGGAGTCGCCGGCGTTCGACCTGAACCACCCCGAGGCCGGTGTGCCGATCGGTGTGGGCCCGGCGAAGGACGCCCCCGACGCCCCGACCTACGACGCCG
>NZ_BACZ01000045.1 GCF_000333375.1 Curtobacterium sp. B18 | reverse complement strand
CGAGGTGGTCTGGCTCCCGCGCGGGCTGACCCGCGACTACGACGGGTTCGGCACCCGCGGGCACGTCGACATGGTGGCGACCTTCGCGGGTGCCGCGATGGACACCGTGCTGCTGCACGCCCAGCCGGACGCCGGCCACCCGGACCACCTCGTGATGCCGATGGTCCGCCGGGCGCTCGAGGAGGCGACCGACGCCACGATCGTCGAACTGCCGGCGCCGAGCACGCTCACCGACGCGGGCGGCCCGGTCGACTGGAACTACGTCAACCACGTCGTGGTGAACGGTGCCGTGATCGCGTGCGCGTTCGGCGACCCGGTGGCGGACGACCGGGCGCGGGGGATCCTCGCGGACGTCTATCCGGGGCGCGAGGTGCGTTCGGTCGATGCCCGCGAGGTGTTCGCCCGGGGCGGCGGGCTGCACTGCATCACGCAGCAGCAGCCGGCGGTGCAGTAAAGATCACTTCAGTAGCCATTACGCACCGTAATGCGTACTGTAGTGACCATGAGTGAGCAGGATCCGCGACTCGCACAACCCTTCCCGGCAGCCATCACGCGTTCCGCGACGTGCTGGAGACCGTCCACGGGGCCGCTGTACAGGACGGTGCCGCCGCCGGAGCCCGCGCCCGGCCCGACG
>NZ_BACZ01000046.1 GCF_000333375.1 Curtobacterium sp. B18 | reverse complement strand
CCCGATGCGGTCCAGGAGGCGCGACACGCGTCCGTGACGGCGGCATCGCCCGTCCGCGTGGCCGGTTCCGACGTCCCGCTGCCGCAGCTGGACGTGCCGGTGACGGTGCTCGTCACGACCCGCTCGGACCGGCACGCCGATGTCGCACGACTCGTCGATGTCGCCCGTGCCGCGTTCGGGCGGACGGTCGACGTCCGGGCCGTCAGCTACGTGGCCGACGCCTCGCCCGAGGACGCGTTCGACGGGGCGCTGCCGTGGGGCCGGACGGACGCCGTCGACGGGATCGGCTCGGCGGTCAACGCCGGGGTCGCCGCCGGCGTCGGCCGGGTGCTCGTGGTCGTGGACACCTCGGTCGTGATCGACGCCGCGGGCCTGCGTACCCTGCACGCGACCGGACAGCACCGTCTGGTGCAGGCGTCGGTGCGCACCGCCGACCGAGCGGAGCGGAACGGCGCGCTGCTCGTCCGCCCGGGTGCGCTCCCGTGGTCCGACGACCGGCCGTTCGGCGCGGGTTCCTCGGTGTTCGGCGCCGACCAACCCGTGCTCGCCCTGCCGGGGGCGTTCGTCGCGCCGGCGCCGGTGCTGCCCGACGAGCGGGTGACGCTGATCGCGTGGACGCGCGCCTGCGCCGTCCTGCAGCGACCACCCGTCGGCGCGCCCGTGCTCGTCGAGGCCGTCGGGTCGGTCGTCCGCACGGTCGAACCGGGACGGACGATCGACGCCGCGACCGTCGACACGTTCTCGGCGTGGCGGGACGAACCCCGGGAGACCGTCGATGACCGGGGCGCCGGTGTCGTCGCCGGCCCGCCGCTGCCGCCGTGGGGTGCCCGGCCCGTGACGCCCGCCCGCCGCTCCTGCCGCCCCGCTGCCGATCCGCTCGCCTGGTCGATCAAGATCGCCGCGCCGGCCGGAGCCGACGGCGACGGCTGGGGCGACGTGCACTTCGCCGCCGAGCTGGCCGCCGCCCTCGAGCGACTCGGGCAGCACGTGCGGGTCGACCGCCGCGACGCGCACGTGCGGGACGACGACGGAACGGACGACGTCACCCTCGTCGTGCGGGGACTCGACCGGGTGCCGCCGAACCCGGCGTCGGTGAACCTCCTGTGGGTGATCAGCCACCCGGACGACGTCGCGGACACCGAGCTGCGGTCGTTCGACCGGTCGTTCGCCGCCGGTCCGGCGTGGGCCGCCGACGCTGCCGCGCGCTCGGGCGTGCCGGTCGAGACCCTGCTCCAGGCGACCGACCCGGCGGTCTTCCGTCCGGACGTGTCCGCCGGGCCCGATGCCGGCCGGGTCGTCTTCGTCGGGTCGACCCGCGGTACCGCGCGCCCGGTCGTCCGGGACGCGGTCGACCTCGGCGCCGATCTGCGCGTGCACGGCCCCGGGTGGGAGGGCGTCGTCCCGCCGGAGCTCCGCGGCGAGCCGGCGCTGTCCCGGTCCGAGGTCGCGGGTGCCTACGCGTCCGCCCGTGTCGTGCTGAACGACCACTGGCCGGACATGGCGGCCGGCGGGTTCGTGTCGAACCGGGTGTTCGACGTACTGGCGTCCGGGGGAGTCGTCGTGACGGACCCGGTGGTCGGGCTCGGTGACGTGCTCGACGTCCCGACGCTGGCGGTGGCGCGGTCGCGGGAGGACCTGGCGGACCTGCTCGACCCGGCGCACCCGTGGCCGTCGGCCGCCGAGCGCGCCGAGGTCGCCGCGCACGTCGCCGCTGAGCACTCGTTCGACGCCCGTGCCCGCGTGCTGCTCGCCGCCGCGCGCGCGGAGCGCACCCGCTTCCGCCGCTGAGCGCGTCGCGCCCGCACTGCACCCGCCGCGGCGTCGAACCACCTTTGCGACGTCGAACCAGGCCGCGTGCCCGGTTCCACGTCGGAACCCTGGTTCGACGCGGGCACGGCTGCGCCGCCGCACAACCAAAGCCGCGTGGAGCTGCGCGGGCGCTACTTGCGCGTGACCCAGCGAGCGCGGACCGACAGTCCGACGCGCAGCACGAGCCGCAGCGGCCACAGCCACCACGCCCGGTACTTGCGGGACAGGAACCGGTAGGCGCTCCGGTGGTGCTCGACCTCCATGCGGCGCCGGTTCGACGACGTCGAGTGGGCCCCGGTGTGCGTCACCACGGCGGTCGGCACGTACACGTTCGCCCGACCGGCGAGCCCCACGCGCTGCCCGAGGTCGACGTCCTCGAAGTACATGAAGTACGACTCGTCGAAGCCGCCGAGCTCGCGGAACAGCGACGTCCGGATGAGGAAGCAGGCGCCGGAGAGCCAGCCGGCTTCGCGCTCGACGACCTCGGTGGTCGACCAGTAGCGCTGGCTCCACGGGTTCGCCGGCCAGAACCGCGAGAACGCCGCGTGACCGAGTCCGGTGCGGAGCGAGGGCAGCTGCCGTGCCGAGGGGTAGGTGTCGCCGTGCTCGTCGAGGATCCGCGGACCGAACGACCCGCCGGTCGGGAGCCGGTCGGCCGCGGCCACGAGCTCGTCGATGGAACCGGGTGCGAGGACCACGTCGGGGTTCGTGACGAGCAGGAACTCCGGCCGGACGTCCGGCAGGACGTCGTCGAGGGCGCCGAGCGCGGCGTCGATCCCACCCCCGTAGCCGCGGTTCCCGCCGGAGGACACCACGACGGCGCCGTACGACTCACCGATCGCCCGGAGCGCCTCGAGGTCCGCCGAGCCGTTGTCGGCGACGACGACCGCGACCGGGGACGTCGACGCCGCCTCGATGCTCGCGAGGAACGGCCGGATCGTCTCACCCGTGTTGTACGTGACGGTGAGCACCGCGACCCGGGTCATCGGACGCCCCCGGCGACGGCCCGGTAGGCGTCGGTGTGCACGGCCGCGGTGGCGTCCCAGGTGAAGTCCTCGGCCCGCCGGAGCGCAGCGGCACGGTGCGACGCGACGAGCGCCGGATCGTCGAGCAGCTCGGCGATGGCGGCCGCCAGCGCCGGGGCGTCGGGTTCGCTGTACACGGCGGCGTCGCCCCCGACCTCGGGCAGCGACAGGCGTCTGGTCGTGAGCACGCACGCGCCCGTGGCCATCGCCTCGACGACCGGCAGACCGAAGCCCTCGCCGAGCGACGGGTAGACGACGAACTCCGCGCCGCCGAGGAACCCGGGAGGTCCTCGAGGGGCAGGTACCCGGCCTCGACCACGTGGTCGGCGTCCTGCAGTGCGTCGAGGCGTTCGATCGCGGCCTCGTCCCAGCCGCGGGCGCCGGAGAACACCAGCCAGGGCGTGTCCGATCCGGTGACCGCCCGGGCGTCGCGGACCGAGGCGTACGCGTCGAGCAGCGCGGTGACGTTCTTGCGCGGCTCGATCGTGCCGAGGAAGGCGATCCAGGCGGCGTCGTCGGGGAGCGTCGCGGCGATCCGGGCGTCCTCGACCGCGGCGGTGGACGGCTCGTGGAAGACGGTGCGGTCCACGCCGAGCGGGGCGACCCGGACGTCCGCACGGATGCCCGGGACGACGCGTCGTGCCTCGGTCGCGGTGGCGGCACTCGGCACGACGACGACCGGACGGGTCCGGAGCGAGCGGCGGCTCCACCAGGTGAAGAACGTGCGTTTCAGGCGGGAGTGCCACTCGGGGTTCGAGAAGAACGTGGCGTCGTGCAGCGTGACGACGGAGCCCCGCCGCCAGGCGAACGGGAACGTGTAGTGCGGGGAGTGCAGCACCGTGGCGCCGATCCGCCGACCGAGTGTCGGCAGCCCGGTCTGCTCCCAGAGGAACCGCAGCGGCACGGACTCGGTCCACGCCGGCGCGGTGTGCAGGGTCGCGTGCGGTGCGACGGCGCGGAAGTGGGCGGCGTGCACGGGCCGGACGACGAGGTGCACGTCGAGTGTCGGGTCGGTCAGGTGCGACACGACCCCTTCGACGTAGCGTCCGACACCGCCGAGGTTGCGCGGTACCGCGGTCCCGTCGATGAGGACGGTGAGCTGCGGCACGCGTGGTTCCTTCCGGCCGGGGACGCCGCGGCCGGGACCGTCGACGGGGGAGCCTCCAGGATAGCCCGCCCCGCTCATGCGGTCGGGTCCACGGCGCTCCGCGGGACGGACGCGACCCGCGTCTCGCGGCGGCGGCGCGCGAGGTGCGCGGGGAGGTGCCCGACCACGTCGGCCAGCGCTGCCAGGACGAGCCGCGCATCCCGTCTGCTGCGGCTGGACCGCAGACCCACCAGCCCGCGCGCTGCGGTCCGGACCGCAGCGCGCACCACGGTCGGCCACGGCGCGTGCCAGAGGGCGACGACGAGGCGGTTGCGGGCGTTGCGGAACACGAACAGGTCGCTCTGCACGCCGGACGACGCCGAGTGGTCGTGCTCGACGACGGCGTCGGCCGCGTACTCCACGCGCCACCCGCGGCGTCGGAGCCGCCAGGCGAGCTCGGTGTCCTCGTAGTACATGAAGAGCGACTCGTCGAGGAGGCCCACGTCCT
>NZ_BACZ01000047.1 GCF_000333375.1 Curtobacterium sp. B18 | reverse complement strand
CGCAGGGGTCCTCGCAGGTCGAGCCCCTCGACCCGGCGCTCATCGCCCGCGCCGACGCCGTCGTCTTCGCCGTCGACGTGGACGTCCGCGACCGCGGTCGCTTCGCCGGCAAGCCGCTCGTGGCCGGACCGGTCAAGCGCGGTGTCGACGAACCGGACAAGATGATCGCCGAGGCGCTCCGCGCCGCCGACGACCCCAACGCCGCACGCGTGCACGGCTCCGCTGCCGAGGCCGGTTCCAGCACCGCGAAGGACGAGCACTTCGGGCAGGCACTCAAGCGCTGGCTCCTCACCGGTGTCAGCTACATGATCCCGTTCGTCGCGGGCGGCGGGCTCCTCATCGCGCTCGGCTTCCTGCTCGCCGGGTACGGCATCGCGCTGACCCACGGTGACTCCGGGCAGAACAACGCGGTCTACACGCTCACGAACTACACGCTGCTGAACCTGCCGCCGGAGGGCCTGGCCTACTACCTCGGGGCCGCCGCGTTCCAGATCGGTGGCGTGTCCCTCGGGTTCCTCGTGGCAGCGCTCGCCGGGTACATCGCGTACGCCATCGCCGACCGTCCGGGCATCGCACCGGGCTTCGTCGCCGGGTCGATCGCCGTGTTCAT
>NZ_BACZ01000048.1 GCF_000333375.1 Curtobacterium sp. B18 | reverse complement strand
GCACGACGAGCTGCCCGAGGAGATGCGGGCGTACCGGTTCCCGACGCCGGCCGAGGACCTCGCGGCGCTGGAGCTCGGTGCCGGGTGGGAGGTCGTCGCCGCCGAGCTCCGACCGCGCACCGCGACGACGCCCGAGGGTGCGCCGCACGACGTCGTCGACAGTGTGGTGCTCGTCCGCCGGAACTGAGCCGCCCGGGGGAACGGGCTGGTGCGTGTCCGACCCCCGGCGGTACCGTCCTGGATGTGAGCACCGACGCCACCGCGCCTCCCGGCATCGTCCTCGTCGGCGCGCGCGGCTACGGCCTGCACCACCGGGCGACCATCGACCGGCTCGCCGGACTCGGGGTCTGCACGCTGACGGCCGTCGTCGACCCGACCATCGACGCCGACGAGGACGGCGGCGTGCCGGTCGTCGACGACGTCGCCACCGCGCGGGCGCACGGACCGGTGGACGTCGTGGTGGTCGCCGCCCCGATCGCCGCGCACCTGCCCCTCGCCCTGTCCGCGCTCGAGGCCGGCGCCGACGTGCTGCTCGAGAAGCCGCCCGTGACGACCCGGGCGGCCCTCGCGACCCTGCTCGACGCCGAGCGACGGACCGGACGCCTGGTGCAGGTCGGGTTCCAGAGCCTCGGGTCCCACGCACTCCCTGCGATCCGCGACGGCTCGGTCGTCGGGACCGTCCGCTCCGCTGCGGCGGTCGGCACGTGGACGAGGAACCAGGCGTACTGGGACCGGTCGGCGTGGGCGGGCCGCCGTCGGGTGAACGGTGTGGACGTCCTCGACGGCGTGGTCACGAACCCGCTCGCCCACGCCGTGGCCACCGCCCTCGCGCTCGTCGGCTGCCGACGCGCGGAGGAGGTGGCACGCGTCGAGGTGGAGCTGTACCGGGCGAACGCGATCGAGGGCGACGACACCTCGGCCGTCCGGGTCACGACGACCACCGGACGCGAGGCGACCGCGGCGCTCACGCTGTGCGGGCCGACCGAGGTCCTGCCGAGCGTGCGGGTCCGTGGCACGACGGGGAGTGCCGTCCTCGGGTACACGACCGACGAGGTCACGATCGACGGGGTCACCCACGGCCTCGGGCGCACCGACCTGCTCGAGAACCTGCTCGCCCACCGCTCCCGCGGCGACGCGCTGCTCGTGCCGCTCGTGTCGACCGGCGCGTTCGTCGAGGTGCTCGAGGCCGTGCGGGCGACCGCGCCGGTGCAGATCGACCACCCGTGGGTGACGTGGGAGGGCGAGGGGCCCGCGCGTCGACCGCTCGTCACGGACGTCGAGGCGGTCGTCGAGCGTGCGGCGGACCAGGGCGCGCTGTTCTCGGAGGTCGGGGCGCCGTGGGCGCACGCGGTCCGCGACGAGGTGCTGGACGAGCTCGTCGTCGACGGCGTCCCGGTCGCGTCGGTCCTCGACGGCGCGGGGACGATCCCGACGTCGTCGCCCCGCCCGTACCTGCACCCCGTGCGGACCCTCGGCGGCACGGTCGTCAGCGCCCACCACCCGCCGGACCACGACTGGCACTGCGGTGTCGGCATCGCCATCCCCGACCTCGACGGCGTGAACTGCTGGGGCGGCCGGACCTACGTGCACGGCGAGGGCTACGTCTGGCGCGACGACCACGGCCGCGCCACGGTCCTGCACGCCGAGCGCCACGGACCGAGCCTGCAGCAGGAGGTCCGCTGGCAGCGTCCGGACCGGACGGTCGCGCTGCACGAGGACCGGACCCTCGTCTGGCGGCCCGTCGACGGCGGGTGGGAGCTCACGTGGTCCTCGTCGTTCCGGGTGCCGGGTGACGCGGTCGTCCGCCTGGGTGGACCGGGGAGCAACGGACGGGTCGGCGCCGGGTACGGCGGCTTCACCTGGCGCTTCCCACCGTGCTCCGACGTCTCGGTCCGGACGGCGACGGCCAGCGGCGAGGACGCGGTGCACGGGTCGGTCGCACCGTGGATCGAGTGGACGGCGGCGTTCGAGGGCGCCGTGGCCACCGTCCGGATCGAGGCGCAGGGCCACGAGGACCCGTGGTTCGTCCGTGTGGCCGAGTACCCGGCGATCGGCTCCGCGCTGGCGTGGCGCACCCCGGCGCTCGTCCGGCCCGGGATCCCCCTGGTGCGGTCGTTCCGGGCCACGATCTCGGACGGCCCGTCCGGCGTCCGAGCACCGGAGGACGGCCCGTCCGACGTCGGTGCCGGCAATACGCTGGGTGGATGAGCACCGAGGACTGGGAAGCCCGCGTCGCCGCACTCTGGGCCGACGACACGATCGACGACCAGGAGCGCATCGACCGCATGCGCGCGCTGGCGGACACCGCACCGCACCCGGCGCTCGGCGCGTTCGAGCTGGGCGGGGCGAACGACTCCGGCGGGCACGAGGCCGAGGCCGACGTCCACTACACGGCCGCGACCGCCGCCGGCCTCGACACCGTGGACCCGACGCGCGCGGCGCAGATGGTCGTCCAGCACGCCTCGACGCTCCGCAACCTCGGCCGGGTCGACGAGGCGATCGACATGCTCCGGGCCGCCCCGGAGCACCCGGCGACGGGCGCGGCGCCGAAGGTCTTCCTGGCGCTCGCACTGCACAGCGCGGGCCGCCCCGACGAGGCGCTCCGGGTCGCGATCGAGGCCGTCGAGCCGACGCTCCCCCGCTACCACCGGTCGGTCCGGGCCTACGCGGCCGCGCTCACCGACGGCTGAGGAGACGGCAGCGCCGACGGCCGAGCGAGCGGGAGACGGGACCCGCTGTCGGACTGGAGGCTCGGTGCGGGCCCGCACCGCGCCTCCCGTCCGTCGTCGGCGACCGTCTCCTACCGCACGCGGTCCTCGTCGCCGGTGGCGTGCGCGACGGGCAGCGCGTCGCTCGTCGTGCGGAGCGACTCCTGCCGGATCTCGAGCTGGGTGACGGCGAGCGCCGCCAGGTCGTGCAGGTTAGCGAGGTCCGCCTCCGTCGCCTGCCGGGGCTTCGTGCGAGCACGGCGAGCGGC
>NZ_BACZ01000049.1 GCF_000333375.1 Curtobacterium sp. B18 | reverse complement strand
CGACCTCGCCTGGCTGGCCGCCGCGCCCGCGCCGACCGGGGACGCCGCGGTCGGGGGCGGCGCCGGCCACGACGACGCCTCGTCCGGAGCCGCTCCCGCCGGAGCCTGAACGAGTGTCGTCCGGCCCTCCTACAATGCGGGGTATGCCCACCATCGTGCACGGCTTCGACTGGCCGGACCGTCTCGTCGTCGGGACCGTCGGCCGCCCGGGCGAGCGGTCGTTCTACATCCAGGCGCGCGACGGCCGCCGCGTCACGAGCGTCGCGCGTTCATGCCCGCCCGGCCCCGGAGAGGTCCTGGAGCGTCGTGTACATCTTCGCCGCGACCGCCGGGTTGTGGACGTTCGCGTGCATGGTCGCCCAGACCTTCACGCGCTCGGTCGCCTCGGCGATCCCGGCCATCATCGTCATCGACTCGAGGGAGCGCCCCCAGTGGTCGGTGCTTCCGCCGAAGCCGCGCCACTTCGCCATCGACATGACGAAGTCGAGACCGATCGCCTCGGCGTGCAGGGCTGCGCGCTTGTTCCAGGCGTAGGTCGCCTCGGGGTGGGGTGCCGTGGTGGAG
>NZ_BACZ01000050.1 GCF_000333375.1 Curtobacterium sp. B18 | reverse complement strand
CAACCGGGGCGGGAGGGCGTCCGGGACGATCCGGTCGTAGCCCCGCGGTCGCAGGAAGTGGGTGACGCCGGCCCCGCCCAGCACGACGGCGAGGAGGGTGGCGGTCCGGGTGGCGCGTCGTGCGCGCTCGCGTCGTCGCATGGGCCCATGCTGCCCCGTGCGGCGCCCGGCACGCACGGAGATCGCTCAGGTGGCGCGGTGTGGGACGGTGCGGGGCTCAGGTGCGTGCGGGGCTCGGGTGCGTGCGGGGCTCAGGTCAGGGCAGTCGCGACGAGGTCGAGGACGACCGCGGCCACCTCGGCCTTGCTGCCGGACGCCTCGCGCACCACGTCGCCGCCGGGGACGAGCACCTCGATGGCGTTCTCCTCGCGTTCGAACCCCGACGACCAGCCGACGTGGTTCACCACGAGCAGGTCCGCCGGCTTGCGGGCGATCTTCGCCCGTCCGAGCGCGATGCGGGCGTCACGGTCCGGTTCGGTCTCGGCGGCGAACCCGACGATGATCTGCCCGGTACGGCGGGCCGCGACGAGGTCGGCCAGCACGTCGGGGTTCTTCACCAGCTCGAGCGTCATGGTCTCGCCCTGCGCCTCCTTCTTGAGCTTCTCGGCGCGCACCTCGCGGGGACGGTAGTCGGCGACCGCCGCCGTCATCACGACGACGTCGGCCTCGGCTGCTGCCGCGTGCACCGCGTCCGCGAGTTCCAGCGCGGACCCGACGGCGACGACCCGCACGTCGAGCCCGGCGGTGAGCGACGCCTCGACGTTCGCGCTCACCAGCGTCACCTCGGCGCCGCGCCGGGCCGCGTCGGCCGCGATCGCGATGCCCTGCCGACCGCTCGACCGGTTGCCGACGAACCGGACCGGGTCGAACGGCTCGCGGGTGCCGCCTGCGCTGACGACGACGCGGACGCCCGCGAGGTCACCGAGCTCGCCACGGGCTCCGGTCCCGGCGACCCCGGTGGTGCCCGCCCGCTCGGCGCCTGCGCGGTCGGTGCCCGCTCGGTCGGTGCCCGCTCGGTCGGTGCCCGCTCGGTCGGTGCCCGCGCGGTCGTCGAGCACCGCGAGCGCCGCGGTGACGATGTCCTCGGGCTCCGCCATCCGGCCGATCCCCGCGTCGTCGCCGGTCAGCGCCCCGACGACCGGGCCGACGAGGTGGACGCCACGGTCGCGCAGGGTCGCCACGTTTGCCCGGGTCGCCGGGTGCTCCCACATCTGCGGGTGCATCGCGGGTGCGACCACGACGGGAGCCTCGGTCGCGAGCAGCGTCGTGCCGAGCAGGTCCCAGGCGAGCCCCGCGGCCATCCGGGCGAGGGCGTCGGCGGTGGCCGGGGCGC
>NZ_BACZ01000051.1 GCF_000333375.1 Curtobacterium sp. B18 | reverse complement strand
GGGCCCGGTCCGGTCCGGCGCGGGTGACGCTCGACCCCTCGTCCGCCGCCGTGGTGCGCGCCGTGGGCCCTTCGGAGTCCCTCGAGGCCCTGTCCGGTCTTGACGCCCTCTTCCCGAGCGCCGAGGAGGCCGCGGCGCTGACCGGGGCGCCGACCGTCGACGAGGCGATCGCGGTGCTCACCGAACACGTGCCGCTCGTCGTGGTCACGATGGGGACCGACGGGGTCCTGCTCGGTCGGCGCGGGCGGAGTCCCCAGCCGGTGCCGATCACGCCGGCGACGGTGGTCGACACGCTCGGCGCGGGCGACGCGTTCGCGGCCGGGTTCCTCCGTGCCTGGGCGACGGACCCGGTGCGGGTCGCCGCCGCCGCGCGCGAGGGCACCCGGGTCGCGGCGCGGGCGCTCGGGTTCGTGGGCGGTCGCCCGCCGGTCTGACGTCCGGTCCCGGCGTCGTTCCACGCTGGCGCGTTCCGGCCGTCGCGGGTCAGCGCTCGCTGGGCTCGGCCCGGACCACCAGGGTCTGCACCAACCCGGCCGCGAGGGGCGCCAGCCGGATCTCGACGCGCAGTCGCCCGGTCGTGCCGGGCAGCCACCACCGCAGGTGCGACGGAGCCGACGACTGCTCGTCCACCGGTGCCGCGCCGAGGTCGGCACCGACCTGGGCCACGGCGTCCGCGATCACCCGGCGTCGCCGTTCGTAGGGCACGTCCATCGCCACGTTCGGCGTGCAGATCGCGTCCGCCAGGTCGTCGTCCCAGTCGGCCAGCAGCCGCGTCACGGCCGCCTGCGCCACCCGCGTCGCGTGGACGGTCGGGGCCGTGCCGGGAACAGGCGCGGAGGAACCGTCCGTCCGGGCGGCCAACACGACGTCGAGCGCACGGTCGGCGGCAGCCGAGACCTTCGCCTGCGTCGCGTTCTCGAACGCGACGACACCGATGCCGTCTCGGGCAGACCACCGCATGTGCGCCGAGAACCCCGGGTAACCACCGGAGTGCGACACGAGTTCGCCGAACACCGGGTCCTGCTCGACGAAGAGGCCGAACCCGTACGCGGTCGCACGGGTCGAGGTCGGGACCACCGCTGCGGGGACGACGCGCATCGCCTGCTGCATGAGCCGGCGGTCGGCGGGGGAGACCGGTCCGGCCTCCGGGTCGTCGGAGAACGCCGACGCGAGGTGGCGTCCCCAGCGGGCGAGGTCGGTGACCGTCGAGAAGAGGCCGCCGATCGACGAGAACGCGCCGGGACCGGTCAGCGGCAGCGGCTCCCAGTCGCCCACACCCGCGCCGTCGCTGGCTGGGCGGACGCCCGTGACCACGTGGCCGTGGGCGTCCTCGGCGCGGAAGACGGTGTTCCCGAGGCCGAGGGGACGCAGCACGAGGTCCGTCGCGACCTCGGTGAAGGGCCGCCCCGCGACGACCGCGATCGCCCGACCGAGCAGCGCGTACCCGGTGTTCGAGTAGGCGAACCGTGTCCCCGGGACCGAGTCGAACAGCAGGCCGGCGCGGAGGACGTCGTCGAACTCGGCGTCGGAGAGGGACTCCTGCCGGTCCGCCCAGGGGTCGTCGGTGGGGAAGCCGCCCGACATCGTCAGGAGCATGCGGAGCGTCGGCACGGGGGAGTCGGCGGTGGGCAGCGCGACGTCGGCGAAGGCGGGCACGAAGTCGGTGATGGGGTCGTCCAGCCGGACCCGGCCGTCCGCCACCAGGGCGAGCAGGGTCGCCGCCGTCACGCTCTTCGTGCACGAGGCGATCCGGTGGACGGTGTGCGCGTCGGGGGCGAGGCCGTCGCCGCGGTCGCCGTGTCCGCCCGACGCCACCGGGCCCGCGCGGTCGAACACGCCCCAGACACTGCTGGGCGCGACGCCCCGTTCGACCCGGTCGCGGAACAGCGCGTCGACCTCGGCGATCGTCCGCGCGTCGATCCCGCTCACGATCGACGCATCCGGTCGTACGCGTCGAGGGCCCGCTGCCGGGTCTCCTTGAGGTCGAGCATCGGCTCGGGGCGGTCTTCGTCGGCGGGGACCCACCGGTGCACGTACTCACGGTGCGGGTCGAACCGCTCGAGCTGGCGGTCCGGGTTGAACACGCGGAAGTACGGTGCCGCGTCGAACCCGGAGCCCGCGACCCACTGCCAGTTCGCCGCGTTGTTGGCGGAGTCGGCGTCCACCAGGGTGTCCCAGAACCACTGCTCGCCGACACGCCAGTCGACCAGCATTTCTCACGAGAAGTGGCCTCG
>NZ_BACZ01000052.1 GCF_000333375.1 Curtobacterium sp. B18 | reverse complement strand
CTGCTCGTCGGTGGCCTGACGGACGTGTGCATCCACTACACCGCGGCCGACGCGCACCAGCACGACTACGCGGTGCGGGTGCTCACCGACTGCGTCGCCGGCCCGGCCTCCTCTGGTCGGACGCGAACAAGCCGCTCACCAAGGCGGTCCGCGACGCCGGACGGCTGCTCCGCCAGGCGTCCTACGAGCACAGCTACCCGCACTGCTGGCGGTGCCGGAAGCCCCTCATCTACAAGGCCGTGTCCTCGTGGTTCGTGCGGGTCACCGACATCCGCGACCGCATGGGCGAGCTGAACCAGGACATCAACTGGGTGCCGGACAACGTCAAGGACGGCCAGTTCGGCAAGTGGGTCGGGAACGCCATCGACTGGTCGGTGTCGCGCAACCGGTACTTCGGCACGCCGATCCCGGTGTGGCAGTCGGACGACCCCGAGCACCCGCGCACCGACGTGTACGGCTCGCTCGAGGAGATCGAGCGCGACTTCGGTCGCCTGCCCGTGAACGCCGACGGCGAGGTCGACCTGCACCGTCCGTTCATCGACGACCTGACGCGCCCGAACCCGGACGACCCCACCGGGAACTCGACGATGCGCCGGATCACCGACGTGTTCGACGTCTGGTTCGACTCCGGCTCGATGCCGTACGCCCAGGTGCACTACCCGTTCGAGAACCGGGAGTGGTTCGAGTCGCACAACCCGGCCGACTTCATCGTCGAGTACATCGGGCAGACACGCGGCTGGTTCTACGTCATGCACGTGCTGTCCACCGCGCTGTTCGACCGGCCGGCGTACCAGAACGTCATCAGCCACGGCATCGTGCTCGGTTCCGACGGCCAGAAGATGTCGAAGTCGCTCCGCAACTACCCGGACGTCTCCGAGGTGTTCGACCGCGACGGCGCCGACGCCATGCGCTGGTTCCTCATGTCGTCGTCGGTGATCCGCGGCGGCAACCTCGTCGTCACAGAAGAGGGCATCCGCCAGGGCGTCCGCGAGTTCCTGCTGCCGCTCTGGTCGACGTACTACTTCTTCACCCTCTACGCCAACGCCTCCGGGGCGGACGGGTACCAGGCGTCGCGGAGCACGGCGAGCACCGACGTCCTCGACCGCTACCTGCTCGCGAAGACCCGGGTCCTGGTGTCCGACGTGCAGCGGCACCTCGACGCGCTCGACACCCCGCTCGCGGCCCAGGCCGTGCGCGACTTCGCCGACGTCCTGACCAACTGGTACGTGCGCCGCTCCCGCGACAAGTTCTGGCTCGGCGCGGAGTCCTCGCCCGAGGCCCGCGCGGCGTTCGACACGCTGTACACCGTGCTCGAGACGCTCACCCGCGTCGCCGCCCCGCTCGCCCCGCTCGTCACCGAGGAGATCTGGAAGGGCCTGACCGGTGGCCGCAGCGTCCACCTCGAGGACTTCCCGGACGCCGACGAGTTCCCGGCCGACGACGCGCTCGTCGACGCCATGGACCGCGTGCGCGACGTCGCCTCGAAGGGGCTCGCACTCCGCAAGGCGACCGGTCGTCGCGTCCGTCTGCCGCTCGCGACGCTGACGCTCGTCGTCCCCGACCCGGGCGCGATCGAGCCGTTCGCGGACATCCTCCGCGACGAGCTCAACGTGAAGCGGGTCGTGCTCGAGCAGCAGGAGGAGTCCTCGCTCGGCCGGTACGGCATCGAGCGCAAGCTCACCGTGAACGCCCGCGCCGCGGGACCGCGCATCGGCAAGCAGGTCCAGCAGGTGATCCCGGCCGCCAAGCGGGGCGACTGGGTCGCGACCGAGTCCGGCGTCACGGTCGGCGGGATCGACCTCGTCGAGGGCGAGTACACGCTCGACCTCACGGTCGCCGACGACGCCGTCGCGGTGGCCTTCCTCGACGGCGGCGGCTTCGCGGTGCTCGACACCGTGACCACCCCCGAGCTCGAGGCGGAGGGCCTCGCCCGCGACGTCGTGCGTGCCGTCCAGCAGGCCCGTCGCGACGCCGACCTCGACGTGAGCGACCGCATCGTGCTGACCCTCGGGGTGGACGACGTCGCCGACGTGGCGGTCCGCACCCACCAGCAGCTCATCGCGGGGGAGACCCTGGCGACGAGTGTCGAGATCGTGCCCCTCGGGGCCGGTACCACCGCCGACGTCGGTGACGGTGCCAAGGTGTCCGTGGAGGTGGCACGCGCATGAGCGAACACGACGACGAGATCGGCGACGAGACCCCGGACGGCATCGAGATCCCGGTCGGCCCGGTCGGCGACCAGGCTCCGGCCGACACGGTTCCCTACGGCGGGGACGACGACGATGTGAAGCGCGTCGAGGCGGCGCTGTACGCCCGCATCGGCGAGCAGGCACCGGAGCACCGGCTGTCGGCGACCCGGCGTGCCGTGGAGCTCCTCGGCGACCCGCACCTGTCCTACCCGGTGATCCACCTGACCGGCACCAACGGCAAGACCTCGCCGCCC
>NZ_BACZ01000053.1 GCF_000333375.1 Curtobacterium sp. B18 | reverse complement strand
ATTCAGCCGGTCCCGGGGACCTCTAGAGTCGACACCTTCGTTTTTCACGGCCTCCGCAAGAACGCCTGCTGCTACCTGTTGGAGATGGGCCTCAACGACAGCCAGGTCGGCGCGATGCTCGGCATGTCGCCTGAGATGGTGCGGCACTACGGTAAGCGGTCGCGTGCCTTGATGATCGCTGAATCTGCGGCTTCGATGATCCAAAGCCGCAGCGTAATCAGCTTTTATTCTGCTCGGTAGGCAACCTCATTACCATACATTCGGGATGGCTTCGGCGACCGCCTGAAAAACGGGAGGGGGAACAGCGTTGCCGATCACGCGATATCGGGAAGCAATACCCTGAGTTTCTGGGAAATGCAGATCCCCAAATCCTTGGAGTCTAGCAGCTTCTCGATAGGATATCCGTCTCGCCGGCGCGTCGTTCTCGAAGATCCACTTGTCCGTGTGAACGCGCAGCAGGCGAGGACTGATAGGATGAAGCGGAGCGTGTCTGCTACTGGCGACAATGGTCTTGCTCTGCTCGTCCCAACCGCGAAACCTGTTCCGCGATAGGTAATACCAGTGGAAATCTTGGGTATCAAATTCTCCTTCGGGCCATTCGGGAAGATCGCCGATTGCGTCCCTTATAGTCGGGCAGGGGGGGAGGCCATTTTCCGTATCAGCCGAGATGCTATGAGTCGGGTCAGGAAATTCGTACTTCAGGCCCAGATCGCTACGCATGCCGACGAAGAAAAGCCGACGACGCTCTTGCGGAACCCCAAACTCCCTAGCATCCAAAATCGCGGCCGAGACACGATAGCCGCTCATTCTAAACCGGGTAATTTGATTATTAAACAGATGCACGTTGTCTTCGCGAACCATGCCGGAGACATTCTCGACAACGAAGGCCTTTGGCTTGATCTGGCGCAGCGCGCGAACAAATTCGCGGTAAAGAAAGTTGATTTCCGTCTGG
>NZ_BACZ01000054.1 GCF_000333375.1 Curtobacterium sp. B18 | reverse complement strand
GATCTACCAGGCCGGCGCTTCGCCGCGCGGTATCCGCTTCGCGGCCGAGAACGCCGAGGCGGTGTTCGTCGGCGCGCCGACCGTCGAGCAGCTCGCCGTGACGGTCGGGAAGGTCCGCGGAGGAGGGCCGCCACGAAGAGGCCGACGGGCCCACCGCCGACGACGAGGACGTCGACGCGCTCCGTGGTCACGGCGTCGAGCCTACGGACGGTGGGCGGGGCGCTCGCCCAGGCGGGCCGGACACGCGCCCGCTCGGTCGACGCCCCGAGGTCATCCGCTCGACCGAAGCGGGCGGAGCGCTCGCTCCGCGATGCTGGTGTCGTGCCCTTCACCGTCAGTCACGCGGTCGTCGCCCTGGCGGCGCGACGCACCCCGTTGCCCGTCGCGGCCGTCGCCGTCGGCGCGATGGCACCCGATGCCGTCCTGTTCGCGCCGTTCCTGCCGCCGTACGTGGTGGCGCACTCGTGGGTGGGCGTGGTGACGATCGACCTGCTCGTGGCGCTCGTCGTCCTCGCGGCCTGGTGGTGCCTGGTGCGACCGGCGTGGGCGGACGCGGTGCCGGGCGTGCGTGAACGCGTCCCGCAGGCCTGGTCGCACCGACCACCGCGGCCGGAGCGACCGGTCC
Source organism: Curtobacterium sp. B18 (assembly GCF_000333375.1). Taxonomy (GTDB): domain Bacteria; phylum Actinomycetota; class Actinomycetes; order Actinomycetales; family Microbacteriaceae; genus Curtobacterium. The sequence continues at coordinate 7,230 of NZ_BACZ01000054.1, read as the reverse complement.
GCCGGCTGTTCACCGTCGTCGTCGCCTGCGTCGTCGGGAGCGTGACGCACGTGGTCTGGGACGCGTTCTCGCACCAGGCGGGCTGGGCGGTGCAGGCGATCCCGTTCCTCCGGGAGGGGCCCGTGGGCTACCCGGTGTGGGCGGGCGTGCAGGACGCATCGAGCGTCCTCGGACTGGCCGGGCTCGTGGTCGCCGCCGTGGTCTGGTGGCGACGGAGTACGCCGCGGGTGCTGCCGCCGCTCCGCGGGTCGGAGCGGGCGGTCGTCGTGGTCGCCGGCGTCGTCGTGGCCGTGGCGGCGCTCGGGCTCGCCGGTCGGGCGTTCCTCGGCGGCGGCGGTGTCGCGGGGGTCGTCACGGAGCTGGCGTTCCGGCTGCCGGTGGTCGTCGCGCTGGTGCTCGTGCCCGGGGCGGTCGGCCTGCTGGTCGTGCGTCGCCGTCGCGTCGGCTGACGCCGGGGCGAGAGGCGCGGTGCGGGCATGCCCGCGGGTGTCGCGTCCGGCAGACCGTGGGGCGGGAGGCGCGGTGCGGGGCCGACCCGCGCCTCCAGGCCGTCAGACGGTCGCGTCCGCCGTCTCGCGCGCGGACCGGTCGGCCGCGACGAGGCGACGCGCCTCGCGGAGTCGCTTCCGCAGCCGTTCGACCGGTACCTCGACCGCGTAGGCCGCGCCCACCGCCACGAGCAGCGCCACCGCGACGAGCCACACCGTGCCCCACGGGCCGATCGCGAACGTACCGAGCAGCGCGATGACGAGCGGGTGCCACAGGTACGCCGAGTACGACACCCGGCGACCGAACCACGAGACCGGCGTCCACGCGAGCGCCGACGACAGGGGCGAGCGAACGGACACCAGGCCGCCGATGAGCAGCGCCGAGATGAGCCCGGTCACCGGCAGGACGACACCGAACGACCACGCGTGCTGGGTCCAGTCGTCGTCGATCCAGAACTGCACCGCCGCGAGGAGCCCGATGCCGAGCCAGGTGCCGACGTGCCCGGCGAGCCCGGCCGCCCAGGTCCGGACGCGCTCGTCGTCGAGGAGCAGCGCGAGCAGGCAGCCCGTCGCCAGCGGCACGACGCCGAGCACGGGCGAGAAGTAGACGTCCGGGGTCGCACCGCTGTTCGGCGTGCGGTAGCTCAGCCACGATGCCGTGGCGGCCCCGACGATCACGACGCCGAGCCCCGTCATGAGCCAGCGGCGACGCGCCCGCAGTGCGAAGAGGAGCACGAGGACGGGCGGCCAGACGAGGTAGAACTGCTCCTCCATCGACAGGCTCCACGTGTGCGCGAAGACGCCCTGCGTGGTGTCCCAGTACGAGCGGAAGAGGTTGCCGGTGTAGCTCAGCGCGATGAAGGCGGCCTCGCCGGGGGAGAACGAGGCGCCCTTGTAGTCGCCGACCCAGTTCCAGAGGAGCAGTCCGACGACCACGAGGGCCAGGAGCGCGGGGTACAGGCGCAGGAGGCGCTTCGTCCAGAACGAGCCGAGCCGGATGCGTCCGGTGCGCCGGTGCTCGCCGAGCAGGAGCGTCGAGATGAGGAATCCGGACAGCACGAAGAACACCGTCACGCCGATGAAGCCGCCCTCGAACTGCGGCACGTGCAGGTGGTACAGGATCACGATGAGGATCGCGACCGTCCGGAGTCCGTCGAGCGCCGGGGCCCGGTTGGTCAGCGGCGGCGGGGGTGTCGGTCGTGCGTGCCTGCCGTCGGTGTCGGCCGGTGCGGATGTCGTGCGGGTCCGCTCCGGCGAGGTCGTGGTGATGGCCACGGACGCCTCCTGCGCGATCTGGTCGATGGGGTCCCGGCCCGTGGGGTCGTGACCGGATCGTTACATCATGCTCGCGCCACGTAAGAGCCGTCTCAACGAACGGGGTGCACCAGCTCCGTCAGGGCGTCGAGGCGCTCGTCGACGATCGCGGCGAACGACCGCTCCTCGCCCGGCGCGATCCACTGGGCGAAGGACAGGTGGAACACGGTCACCGCGGTCTCGGCGGCCATCGTGGCGGCCGGTTCCGGGACGCCGCGGTCGCGCAGCACCTCACCCAGCCGAACCTTCAGGGTGGCGAGCTTGCCGAGCTCCCGTTCGCCGAGTGCCGGGTTGCCGTCGATGATGCCCTGTCGCGCGCGCGACCACGGGCGGCGGTCGTCGGGGAAGAACGCACCGCTGGCCGCGAGCGCGAGCCGGACGAGGTCGAACGGTGCCGCGTCCGCCGGTGCGGTCTCGATCGGGGTGGTGAACATGCCGAGGAAGTCGTCCTGCCCGGCGAACAGCACCTCGCGCTTGTCGGTGAAGTGCCGGAAGAAGGTGCGTTCGGTGACCTCGGCCGCGGCGGCGATCTCGGCGACCGTGGTGTCGTCGTAGCCCCGCTCGGCGAAGAGCTGCAGTGCAGTCGCCTGCAGTCGTTCGCGGGTTCCGGGTTGCCATCGGGCCATGTCCGCAGTCTACTGATGACAGTGGCTGACATCGAGTGCTACGGTGATGTCAGTTCATGACATCAGCGCCGTGGACACCTGTGAAGGGAAAGCACATGCACGTGTTCGTCACCGGGGCCTCCGGATGGATCGGCTCCCACTCCGTCGACGAGCTCCTCGCCGCCGGGCACACCGTCACCGGCCTCGCACGCTCGGATTCCTCCGCCGCCGGGCTCGAGGCCAAGGGCGTCGCCGTCGTCCGTGGCGACCTCGACGACCTCGACGCCATCCGGCGCGGCGCGTCCGAGGCCGAGGGCGTCCTGCACCTCGCCAACAAGCACGACTGGGCGAACGCCGCGGCCACGAACGCCAGCGAGCGGGCCGCGGTCGAGACCATCGGGCAGGCGCTCGTCGGCACCGACCGTCCGTTCGTCGTCGCGTCCGGGGTCGCCGGGCTCGCGCAGGGCCGCCCCTCGACCGAGGCGGACCCGAGTCCCTTCGTCGGCGCCGAGAGCATGCGCGGCGGCAGCGAGAACCGCGGGTTCGACTTCGTCGAGCAGGGCGTGCGGACGATCGCTGCCCGGTTCAGCCCGACCACGCACGGCACCGGCGACCACGGGTTCATCGCCGCGATCGTCGCCGCCGCCCAGGAGCGGGGCGAGTCCGGCTACGTCGGCGACGGCACCAACAGCTGGGCGGCCGTGCACGTCACGGACGCCGCGCGGCTCGTCAGGATCGGGCTCGAGCAGGCTCCGGCCGGCACGCGCCTGCACGCCGTCGCCGAGACCGCGATCCCGACCCGGGCGATCGCCGAGGCCATCGGCGAGAGCCTCGGGCTGCCGGTGACCTCGATCGACCCGCAGGACGCGCTGTCGCACTTCGGGTTCATCGGGCGGTTCTTCGGCATGGAGATGTCGGCGACGTCCGAGGCGACGCGCGAGCTCCTCGGCTGGGAGCCCGTCGGGCCGGGGCTGCTCGAGGACATCGCCGCGGGCGCCTACGCCGGGGTCGCCGCGCGCCGCTGACCCAGAACGACAAGACCGACGTCGTACGACGTCGGTCTTGTCGTTCTGTGCACGCGCGTCATGTCACCCGCCGCGAGGAGCGACGAAGTCGCTGTCGTACGACGTCGACGATGTCGTACCGAGACGGGCTCCCTCACACGAGCGGCCGGGCCCGGGCCCCGGGCGCCCCCGCCTACTCCGCCTTCTGCATCTGCCACGGCTCGGGCTCGCGGTCGCCGTTCGGCCGCACGGGCCGCACGTCGCCGACGATCGGGATCGCCCGCTTCCGCATGAACCACAGGTACCGCACGAAGAAGTGCGACAGCGTCGACAGCCGGTTGCCGTTGCCGAGCAGCGACGCGATGTGCACGGCGACCCATGCGAGCCAGGCGACCGGGCCGACCATCGTGATGCCCCCGCGGAGCTGCGCCACGGCGGCGTTCGTCCCGATCGTCGCCATGGTGCCCTTGTCGAAGTACTTGAAGTGCTCGGTCGGCTTGCCCTCGAGCAGCCGGACGATCTGCCGCGCCGAGTGCCGGCCGCCCTGCAGTGCCGGCTGGGCGAGCTGCGCGAGGGCGTCGTCCTGTGCGGCGATGTCGCCGGCGGAGAAGATCCGCTCGACGCCCTTGACGCTGAGGTCGTCGTTCACCTGGATGCGCCCGCCGTGGGTCTGCGGCATGCCCCAGCCGGAGACCTCCTTGTGGGCCGCGACGCCGGTCGCCCAGATGACCTGCGACGCCGGGATGAACTCACCCTCGGCCGTCATCACCCCGTCGGGCTTCACCTCGGAGACGCCGGTGTTGAGCCGCAGCACGACGCCGCGCTTGCGGAGGACCTTGGCCGCGTACCGACGCAGCCGCGGGGCGAAGGGCTTCAGGAGCTCGCCGCTGCGGTGCACCAGGGTGATCGAGATGTTGCCCCGCTCGATCTCCGGGTACGCGCCGACGAGGGCCTGGTCGCGGAGTTCGGCGAGCGCGCCGGCCATCTCCACGCCGGTCGCGCCACCGCCCACGATGACGATCTTGATCTCGTCGGGGCCCTGGTTGGCGGCGGCTTCCTCGAGGCGGGTGAACAGCTCGTCGCGGATCCGGAGCGCCTGCGAGCGGGAGTACATCGAGTACGCGTACTCGTACGCTCCGGGCGTGCCGAAGTAGCTCGTGTTCACGCCGTTCGCGAGGATCAGCCAGTCGTAGTGCAGGTGCTCGCCGTCGGACATCTCGGCGATGCGCTCGGCCGGGTCGATGCCCGTCAGCAGGCCGTGCCGGAACTCGGCGTTGCTCTGCTTCGCGCGGAGGCTCCGGAGGAAGTACGTCACGTCGCCCGCGTTCAGCCCGCCCGTCGCCACCTGGTACATGAGCGGCTGGAACATGTTGTAGACGTGGCGGTCGACCAGGGTGACCCGCACCGGTGCGTCGGCGAGCTCGCGCATGGCCGCGACACCGGCGAATCCACCGCCGACGATGACGACGTGCGGGCGGGTGTCCTGGGGCATGCTGACTCCGGCTTCCTCGGATGGTGAGATGGTCACCACCGAGGGTACGCGCGGTTCGGACGGTCGTTCGACGGGGGCCTGGAGGGACGGCTCACCGCCGTCAGGCGTCGAGCCTCGCGTAGGTGCTCACGACGTTGCCCTTGCTCGTCACGGTGTTCTGGACCAACTGCAGGCGCGTGGGCGGGTCGGTCGGTTCGAAGAGCGTGCGTCCGGACCCCGCGATCGCCGGGTGCACCATCAGCTGCAGCTCGTCGAGGAGCCCGGCGAACAGCAGGTGCCGGACGACGGTGACGCTCCCGCACACGGCGATGTCGGCACCGTCCCGTTCCTTGAGCGCACGGACGAACGCGTCGAGGTCGCCGTCGATCCGCGTGCTGTTCTCCCACGCCAGGTCGTCGTCGAGCGTGGTCGAGGCCACGTACTTCTCGATCGGGTTGATCCACTGCCCGAAGGGGTCGTCGGGGTGGGCGGGCCACCACTCGGCCCACTCGAGGTAGCTGTTCCTGCCGAGGATGACGGTGTCGGTCCGGGCCATGAACGCGCCCATGCCCGCGCCGAGCTCGTCGTCGAAGCTGTCGTACTGGAACGTGTACGGGTCCTGCACGACGCCGTCGACCGAGGTGAACAGTCCCGCGGTGACCTTGCGCATGCTCGGAGCGTAGCCGTCAGCTGTTCGACCCGGAACCGCTCGTGCCCGATCCGGTGCCGGTGCCGGTCCCGCCCTGCGTCCCGGTCCCGCCCTGCGTCCCGGTGCCGCCCTGCGAACCGTTCCCGGGGAACTGCCCGGTGCCGCCCCCGGGGAACTGGTTCGTGCCGCCGTTCGTCCCGGGCACCTGGGTCGTCGACTGGCTCGAGCCGCCACCGATCGCGTGTCCGATCGCGAAGCCGATCCCGCCGCCGACGAGCAGCGCCGCGAGACCGACCCCGACGGCGAGCACCTGCCAGAACCACGGCGGTCGCGGGCCGTTCGCGCCGAGGCCGCGCTTCCGGCGGCTGGTCGCTGCGGCGCCGTACCAGGGCGTCGCACCGTTCTGGGCACCCTGAGCGACCGGAGCCCACGAACCGGCGGGCGGGGCCGGCGTCACGTACGGCGGTTCCCCGGCCCACTGGCCGTCGGCGGCAGCAGCGGGGGCGGGCGACGGATCGGCCGCCGGCGCGGGGGCGTACAGGCCCGACGGGGACGGGGTTTCGTCGAGCGTCGCGGTCGACGTCGGCGTCGGTGCCGCCCCCCAGCCGGCCGGGCTGGCGGGGTACGGCGTGGTGTGCTGGTGGGCTGCGGGGTCCACGTCGTCGCGGAACTCGCGGGATTCGGGGTTCACGGGGGTGCGCTCGGTCATGAGGACGAGTACAGACCGGACGCCTATGTGCGGGCGATGACGACGCTGACGCCTCACTGTGCACAGCACGGTCCGCGTAGCCTCGCACCGTGCGCGCCAGAGTCGAGACCGTCCGGATCGACGGACTCCCCGTGCGCCTGCACACCCTGGCACCGGCCGGCCGGGTGCACGACGTCCTCGCCCCGACGGTCGTCCTCGTGCACGGCATCGGCATGTCGCACCGGTCCTTCGCGCGGTCGCAGCGGGCACTCGCCGCGACGCACCGGACCGTCAGCGTCGACCTGCCGGGGTTCGGCGGGCTCCCGGCAGCGGGCCGGAGCCTCACCATGACGGAGCTCGGGGACCTCGTCGTCCGCGCCGTGCGCTCCCGTGGGGCCGGCGACCTCGTGCTCGTCGGACAGTCCATGGGGACGCAGGTCGTCGTCGAGGCAGCGCGTCGGCACCCGGACGCCGTCGCGTCGGTCGTGCTCGTCGGTCCGGTCATCGCCGCGGGTCGCCGTCGACTGCTCACGCAGGCGCTCGACCTCGGGCGGGACGGCTTCGTCGAGGGCGCCCGGATGAACGCGGTCCTCGTGACCGACTACCTGCGGAGCATCCGGCAATACCTGCCGGAGCTCCAACCGATGCTCCGCTACCGGCTCGAGGACACCGTCGCCGAACTCACCCAGCCGGTGCTCGTCGTCCGCGGCACCGAGGACCCGATCGCCCGTCACGACTGGTCCGCCCGGGTCGCCGCGACCGCCCCGCGTGGCGCGTTCGTCGAGCTGCCGGGTCCGCACCACGTGCAGGAGCGCCAGCCGGTGGCGTTCGCACGGCTCGTGGGGGAGTTCCGCCGCGTGCAGACCCTCGAGGGCCCGCGATGACCGACGCGACCACGTCGGGGACGGATGGGCCGCGCACGGACCGCACCGCGCCTCCTGTCCGCGTCACCGTGCTCCGCCGCTGCCGGTGGGCCGTCCTCGACTGGTGGTACGCGATCCGCTGGCAGGT
>NZ_BACZ01000056.1 GCF_000333375.1 Curtobacterium sp. B18 | reverse complement strand
ATCCCACCGCCGGCACGCCGCGCTCGCCCTCGGGCTGCTCGGCGAGGGCGCCACTCTCACCTGGTACACCCCGGTCCCGGGCGCCTCGGACGCCGCGCCGACCCTCGGTTCGCTGGCACCGCCGTGGGTCCCGAGCGCACTCGCGCTGCTCGGCCTCGTCGCGGTCGCCGCCGCGTTCTGGCGCGGTCGTCGCCTCGGGCCGCTCGTCGTCGAGCGGATGCCCGTCGTGGTGCGCGCCGCCGAGACCACGGAGGGCCGCGCCCGACTCGCCGCCCGCACGGGCGATCGCACCCACGCCCTCGACACGCTCCGGATCGCGGCCATCCGGCGCACGGCTCGTCGGCTCGGACTCCCCCGGTCGGCCCACGTCGACGAGGTCGTCCGTGCCGCGGCCCGCGCCACCGGGATCCCCGACCGCCGCGTCGGGGCCGTCCTCGTCGGCGGGCCGACCACCGACGACCGCAGCCTCACCGCCGGAGCGGCAGCGCTCGACGAGCTCGAACGCGCCGTCCTCGCCGCGACCACCGGCGCCCGCCAGACCGACCGAGACCACCGAGGAGCACGCCCGTGACCGACCCGTCCACCACCCAGAGCCCGCAGGCGACCCGTCCGGCCGATCCGCTCCGCGACGCCTTCGGGCGGCTCCGCGCCGAGGTCGGCAAGGCCGTCGTCGGGCAGGACGGCGCGGTGTCCGGGATGATCGTCGGCATCCTCGCGCAGGGGCACGTGCTGCTCGAGGGCGTCCCCGGCGTCGCGAAGACGCTGCTCGTCCGGAGCCTCGCGGCCGCGATGTCGCTCGACACCAAGCGGATCCAGTTCACGCCGGACCTGATGCCCGGCGACGTCACCGGCTCGCTGGTGTACGACGCCTCGACCGGTACCTTCCCGTTCCGCGAGGGGCCGGTGTTCACGAACGTGCTCCTCGCCGACGAGGTGAACCGGACGCCGCCGAAGACGCAGTCCGCGCTCCTCGAGGCCATGGAGGAGCGCCAGGTCAGCGTCGACGGTGACGCCCGCGCGCTGCCCGACCCGTTCTTCGTGGCGGCGACCATGAACCCGATCGAGTTCGAGGGAACGTACACGTTGCCGGAGGCCCAGCTCGACCGCTTCCTCATGAAGCTCACGCTCGACGTCCCGCCGCGCGACGTCGAGTGGCAGGTGCTCCGGCGGCACGCCGACGGCTTCGTGCCGCGTGACGTCCGCTCCGCCGGCATCGCCCCGGTCCTCGGCGTCGACGAGGTCCTGGCCGCCCAGCGTGCGGTCCGCGAGGTCGGGGCACGGGACGACGTCCTCGCCTACATCGTCGACCTCGCCCGCGCGACCCGGCAGGCGCCCTCCGTGCGGGTCGGTGTCAGCCCCCGCGGCGCGACCGCCCTGCTCGCCGCGGCGAAGGCGTGGGCGTGGCTCACCGGTTACGACGCAATCACACCGGACCACGTGCAGGCGATGCTCCTGCCCGTGTGGCGACACCGGCTGCGCGTCGCCGCGGACGCCGAGCTCGAGGGCGTCGGCGCCGACGGGGTGCTGCAGCAGGTCGTCGAGCAGGTCCGGGTGCCGATCTAGTGGCGATCTCCGGCCGCTTCGTCGCGCTCCTCGCGGTCGCGATCGTGCCCACCGTGCTCCTCGGCACGGGATGGGCCGGTCTCGCCTGGGCCGGGGTGGTCGTGCTGGCCGCCGTGCTCGACGTGCTGCTCGCCGCCGACCTCACCGCCGTGCGCGTCGAGCGGCGGATGCCGAGGCTCGCGCGGCGCGACACCACCGCCGACGGCACGCTCGTCCTCGCCAACGACGGGAGCCGCTTGCTCCGCGGCGTGGTCCGCGACATGTGGGAGCCGTCCGCCGGACACGCCCCCAGGCGGATGCGGCTGCAGGTCCCCGCCGGCGAACGCCGGACGGCACGCATGCGCTTCGCCCCGTTCCGGCGCGGCCGTCGGGCGTCCGCCGGCGTCGCCGTGCGCGCGTTCGGTCCGCTCGGACTCGCGGCCCGGCAACGGGTCGTCCCGGCGCCGGCGGAGCTGGTCGTCACCCCGCCGTTCCGGTCCCGTCGGCACCTGCCCTCGCGGCTCGCACGTCTGCGGGAGCTCGACGGCGAGACCACGCTCCAGCTCCGCGGTCACGGCACCGAGTTCGACTCGCTGCGGGACTACGTGCGCGGCGACGACGTCCGGTCGATCGACTGGCGCGCGACCGCCCGGCGCCAGGACCTCGTGGTGCGCACCTGGCGTCCGGAGCGGGACCGTCGGGTGATCGTAGTCGTCGACGCCGGGCGTGCCGGTGCCGGCCGCGTCGACGACGAACCGCGCCTCGACACGTTCATCGAGTCCGCCCTGCTCCTCGGTGCCCTGGCCGCAGCTGCTGGCGACCGGGTCGACCTCGCCGTGCTCGACGACACCGTCCGCTCGCGGGTGCACGGTGCCACGCGCAGCGACGTCGTCCAGCGCTTCGGCGAGACCCTCGCACTCACCGAGGCCGGGCTCGCAGCGACGGACTGGGCGGCGGTCCCGGGGCTCGTCGACTCGATCACCACCTCGCGGGCGCTCGTCGTGCTCGTGTCGAGCCTGGACTCCGTGGGGGCGTCGGGCGACCTGCTCGCCGTGCTCCCCCGGCTCACCCGGCGGCACGCGGTCGTCGTCACCAGCGTGACGGACCCGACGGTCGAGCGGATGGCGAGCGGGGCCGTGGAGCCGACCGCCCCGGAGCCGCGGCGACGCGGCGGGCGGGTGCCGTCCCTCCCGGCCCGCGCCGAGCGCGACGTCCACCGGCGCGCCGCCGCCGAACGCACGCTCCTCGACGCCGACGGCGTGGCCGACGTCGCACGACGCGCCGGAGCCGAGGTCGTCCGCGCTGCGCCCGAGCAGGTGCCACCGCTCGTCGCCGACGCCTACATCCGTGCGAAGGCCTCGGGGCGGCTCTAGCCGTCAGTCGGCGACGAGGGCGGACGTGCCGCGCTCGAACTCCTCGAGGTCGCCGCGCTGCCCCGCGTGGTGCGCGCGCCCGCCGAGGACCCACTGGTACCAGAGCACGGCCGCGAGGGCGACGGTGCCGATCCCGATCTTCACCGGCCACGGCCAGTCCTGACGGGTCACGGTGCCCTCGACGAGTCCGGACAGCAGGAGCGTGAGCGTGAGGCCGACGGCGATCGTGATGAGCGCTCGGCCGTCCTCGGCGAGGGCCTGGCCGCGGGTGCGGGCACCCGGCGCGACCCACGACCAGAAGATCATCAGGCCCGCGGCCGCCGCGAGGAAGATCGAGTACAGCTCGAGCTGGCCGTGCGGGGCGATGTACAGGAAGAAGTCGCCGAGCCGGCCCTGGTCGTGCATGATCGCCGCCGAGACGCCGAGGCTCATCGCGTTCTGGCCGATCGAGAACGGCACGAAGAGGCCGGTGATGCCGAACGCGACCATCGTGGCGGCGATGTAGGCGTTGTTCGTCCACACCTGTGCCGTGAACGCGCCGAGGCCGTGGTCGGAGTAGTACGCCTGGAAGTCCTGGGTCGCGTACTGCCGCAGCGCCTCGGACGTGCCGAAGGTGTCGACGGCTCCCGGCGTCGTCGTGATCCAGACCGCCGTGATCGCCGCGACCGCCGCGGTGGCCGCCGCGACCCAGATCGTGACCCAGCGGATCCGGTGGAGGGCCGCGGGGAGCTGCAGGACGAAGAACGCCGTCACGGCTGCCAGCGGGTCGACCGGGGTGCCGGTGAACCGGAGCCGAGCGCGGAAGAGGGTCAGCGAGAGGCGGTCACCCACGGCGGAGCGCGGCGCGGCGCCACGGATCCGGGCGAGGTCGGTCGCGGCCTCCTGGTAGCCGGAGACGAGGCGGTCGACGTCGGCGCCGGAGGCGTGACGGGCGCGGGCGAGTCGGTCGAGTTCCTGCCACCGGTCGCGGTGCACCTCGGTGTAGGCGTCCAGGTCCACAGCGTCTCCCCCACTCGTCGTGTCCGCAGTCGTTGCGTCCGCTGTCGTTGCGTCCGCAGTCGTTGCGTCCGCAGTCGTTGCGTCCGCAGTCGTTGCGTCCGCGCTCCGGTGCCGCTCGTGTCGGTCGTGCGCACGGCCCGTCCGGACGGTCCCCGCGCGGACGCCGGGTGTCTCCGACAGAATGATCCCATGCCGAAGACCCGCGTGCCGCGTGACCTCGCCGACGGTCGGTTCGTCCGAGCGCTCGAGGACACCCACGACGAGCTCGTCGTCGGCGAGGCCGTCGCACTCGACGTGCAACCCGCCGGCATCGCGCTGCGGTTGGCGGCGGCGCTCCTCGACGGCGTCTGCCTGCTCGCGCTCTACCTCATGCTCGTGTTCGGCCTCTCCCGCGTCTGGCCGAGCGGCCTCGACGACGCGTGGGCGACGGCCCTCAGCATCGGCGCCCTCGTCGCCGTGCTCGTGCTCGTGCCGGCGGCGCTCGAGACCGCGACCCGCGGCAAGAGCGTCGGCCGCTACGCCACCGGCACCCGGGTCGTGCGGCTCGACGGCGGGGCGATCGGGTTCCGGCACGCGTTCACCCGAGCGCTCGTCGGACTGTTCGAGCTGTGGATGACCGTCGGCTCGGTGGCGTTCCTCGTCGCCTTGTTCGGCTCCCGGCCTCGGCGGCTCGGCGACCTGCTCGCGGGGACCTTCGTGCAGCACGAGCGCACGGCGAAGCAGCGCGACCCCGAGGTCCTCATGCCCGCGGAGCTCGTGGCCTGGGCCGGGGTCGCGGACGTGTCGGCGCTGCCGCAACGGCTCGAGAACCGGCTCGGGGCGTTCTTCCGCGGTGCCGCCGACCTCCGGCCCGAGCTGCGCGAGGCGGCGGCGCGTGACCTGGCCGCCGCGGTCGCCGGGTACGCGCACCCCGTGCCGTCGGTCCGACCCGAGGTGTTCCTCGCCGGGGTCGTCGTGCTGCGGCGGGAGCGGGACCTGCGGGCGCTGCGGGGGCGGGCGGCGGTGCTCGACCGCGCGTCGGCGGTGGCGACGGCGCGGCCGCCCGGCTTCCCGCGCTGACGCGGGGGCGCGGGGCGCGGGGCGCGCGGCGCGGCGCCGGCACGCGCCGCGGGCGCGGAGCGCACGAGCGCGCCGCGCGCACGGCCCGCGGGCGGCGCACAACCAAAAGCGCCTGGAACCGCGCGGATGCGCAGTTCCAGGCGACTTTGGTTGTGCCGCGCGCAGGTAGCGCGGCGAGGACGCGCAAGCGCGGCGCCGCGCGCAGGTCCGCGCCCCGGAACGAACACTGTGCCCAGTTCCATCGGGGCGCAGTGTTCGACCGGGGGCGCGGACCGCAGCGCTCTCCGGCGCGAACCGGCGCGACCGGCCCGAACCGGCGCGACCGACGGCCGCCGGCGGCGGCCCGGCGCACGACCGAACGCACCCGGAACCGCGCACGTGCGCGGTTCCGGGTGACCGTGGTCGTGCAGCGGACACGCGCAGCGCGCCGGGCGCGCGCGGGCGCGCCCGGCACGCTGCGTCAGTACCGGTAGTGCTCGGGCTTGTAGGGGCCCTCGACCGGGACGCCGATGTACGCCGCCTGCTCCGGCCGGAGTTCGGTCAGCGCGACCCCCAGCGCGTCGAGGTGCAGGCGCGCCACCTTCTCGTCGAGGTGCTTCGGCAGCACGTACACCCCCGTCGGGTACTCGTCGCGCCGGGTGTGCAGCTCGATCTGTGCGAGCACCTGGTTCGTGAACGAGTTGCTCATCACGAAGGACGGGTGGCCGGTGGCGTTGCCGAGGTTCATCAGGCGCCCCTCGGAGAGCACGAGGATCGAACGGCCCGTCGGCAGGCGCCACTCGTGCACCTGCGGCTTGATCTCGACCTTCTCGACGCCCGGCAGTGCCTCGAGCCCGGCCATGTCGATCTCGTTGTCGAAGTGTCCGACGTTCGCGACGATCGCCAGGTGCTTCAGCGCGAGCATCTCGTCCACGCCGACGACCCCGAGGTTGCCAGTGCAGGTGACGACCATGTCGACCTGGTCGGCGACGTCCGCCAGGCGTGCCACCTGGTAGCCGTCCATCGCGGCCTGGAGCGCGCAGATCGGGTCGACCTCGGACACGATGACGCGGGCACCCTGCCCGCGCAGCGCCTCGGCCGCCCCCTTGCCGACGTCGCCGTAGCCGACGACGAAGGCGACCTTGCCGCCGATCAGGACGTCGGTCGCACGGTTCAGGCCGTCGGGCAGCGAGTGCCGGATGCCGTACTTGTTGTCGAACTTCGACTTCGTGACGGAGTCGTTGACGTTGATCGCCGGGAACTTCAGCTCACCGGTGCGGAAGAGCTCGTACAGGCGGTGCACGCCCGTGGTGGTCTCCTCGGTGACGCCCTCGATGTCGGCCGCGATGCGGGTCCATCGGTCGGACGACTCCTGCAGCGACGCGGCGACCGTGTCGAGGACGATCTTCCACTCGGTGCTCGCGTCGGCACCCGCCTCGGGCACACGCCCGGCGGCCTCGGCATCGGCACCGGTGTGCACGAGCATGGTCGCGTCACCGCCGTCGTCGAGGATGAGGTTCGGGCCGGTCCAGTCGGCACCGGCGGCGGCTGCCTCGGCCGACCAGTCGAAGATCCGGCTGGTGCACCACCAGTACTCCTCGAGCGTCTCGCCCTTCCACGCGAACACCGGGACGCCGGCCGGCGACGAGGGGGTCCCGGTCGGGCCGACGGCGACGGCCGCGGCGGCTTCGTCCTGCGTCGAGAAGATGTTGCAGCTCGCCCAGCGGACCTGGGCGCCGAGCGCGACGAGGGTCTCGATGAGGACGGCGGTCTGCACTGTCATGTGCAGCGACCCGGCGATGCGCGCACCGGCGAGCGGCTGCGACGCGCCCGGCGTGCTCATCGACGCCTTCGTCGTCCGCATGCTGCTCATCCCGGCCGCGATGCACCTGCTCGGCGAGAGCGCGTGGTGGTTCCCGAAGTGGCTCGACCGGATCGTGCCGGACGTCGACGTCGAGGGCGCGAAGCTCGAGCGGTCGCACCCGACCGGCGGCG
>NZ_BACZ01000057.1 GCF_000333375.1 Curtobacterium sp. B18 | reverse complement strand
TCGTCGGCGACGTGCGCTCTGACGGCACCCTCGCCCAGCGGATCGTGCGGGTGGACGGGGACCGCGCCTCCCGGCTGCCCGTGAGCGTGCCGTCGGACGCGAGCATCACCGCGGTCTGCCCGTCCCCGAACAGCCAGTTCGTCGCCGTCGCGACCAAGTCGGCGACAGGGTCGCTCGTGAGCGTCGTCGACGCGACCTCGGGCGCGCTCGAGGCGAGCGTCGGGGCGGAGACCGTGGACTGGTGCAGCGCACTGCCCTCCGGCGACGAGGTGGGCTAGCGGCGGAGGGTCTGCTTCGGGTACTCGCCGAACCGACGGAGGTACTCGCCCGAGAACCGGCCCATGTGGGTGAAGCCCCAGCGGGCGGCGACGTCGGCGACGGACACCTGGCCCGGTGTCGCGGCAGCGAGGTCGTCGTGGCACCGTCGGAGCCTGACCTCGCGCAGGTACTGCATCGGGGACCGGTCGAGGGTGCGCTGGAACGCCTCCTGCAGTCCGCGCACGCTGAGGTCGGCGGCCCGGGCGACGTCCGTCACCGTCAGGGGTTCGTGCGCGTTGGCGTGCAGGTACTCGACGGCCGTGCGGATGCGTGCGTTGCGGTGCCCGCTCCAGCCGGCCGGCGCCAGCTCGGCACGGAAGCGGTACATCTCGAGCAGCGACCGGGCGACCTCGCGCTGGGACTCCTGCCAGACGAGCGAGTCCGCGCCTGCGGTGCGGAGCGCGTGCACCGACGACGCGACCGTCCGGCGCCACCGGTCGACCGACCCGGCGGTCGGCGGGGTCGTCGTGTCGAAGTCGACCGCCCCGTCGACGAAGTACCGCTCCGAGGCGACGTCGAGCACGAGGTCCCGTCGCAGGTGCACGAGCCGCTGGTCCCAGTCGCGGTAGTCCACGTCGAACCGGCGTTCGATCGGGAACAGCGTGGGGACGCCTGGTTGCATCCGGACCTCGGTGCCGCCGACCTCGAGCGATGCGGTGCCCGAGTCGATCCACTGGACGACGATCTCGCCCTCGACGGCGACGTCTCCGTGGAGCGAGCCGTTCATCTGCGACCGCCGGACGCTCATCCGGTCGTCGCCGACGCCGACGTAGCGGTACCAGTACTCGCCCTCGGTGCGGCTCGAACGCCAGGCCCGTCCGGCGTACATGCCGGCGAGCTCGGTGACGGCCGCGTCGGTGTCCGTGCCGGCGAAGGACACCAGGGACGCGCTTCCCTCGCCCGCCGTGCTCGTCATCCCCCGAGTCTGTCGCGCCGAGGAGGGGCGGGACACCGCGCTGCGCGAGCCGGACGAGCCGCTCGCGTTGTGGGGACAGACCGGACGACGGACGGGAGGT
>NZ_BACZ01000058.1 GCF_000333375.1 Curtobacterium sp. B18 | reverse complement strand
ACCACGGCCTGTGGGAGCGGGCGAACGTTTCTCGGGGCCCGCGGCGAGGGCGTACCGCGTCAGGTCGGGGTGCAGGTAGGGGATGCCGTAGACGGCGACGGGACCGTGAGCGTCGTCGACGAGGACGGGCGTGGCGATGCCGGCGGGTTCGGCGAGGATCCGGACCCGCGCGTCCATCACACCGGCGCCGAAGCCGAGCCGGGCGGCGGAGTCGTGGTGCCCCGGCGTGACCACGACCGTGGTGGTCTCGGCCAGCCGTTCGAGCACCCGTGACAGCATCCGGACGGCGTCGACCGGCGGGACGGCACGGTCGTAGACGTCCCCGGCGACGACGACGAGGTCGACGGGCCCGGATGCCGGAAGTGCGCCTGAAGACCCTCGTCGCGTGCGGCGCGGCCGGCGGGATCTCGGCGACCTTCAACGCCCCCGTCGCCGGCATCTTCTTCGCGCTCGAACTGCTGCTGCGGGACTTCACCCCGACCTCGTTCGGCGCGGTCGCGATCGCGAGCGTCACCGCGGCGCTCGTCGGCCGCGCCGTCTTCGGCGACGCGGCCTTCCTGCACCTGCCGTCCATCGGGTCGATCACGCCGCCCGAGTACCTGCTCTTCGCGCTGCTCGGGCTGCTCGCCGGGGCGATCGGCATCGGCTTCACCCGCGTGCTGTACCTCGTCGAGGACGCCTGCGACGTCCTGTGGCGCGCGACGCGGGGGCCGGAGTGGCTCCGCCCGGTCGTCGGCGGGCTGCTGCTCGGAGGCGTGCTGCTGGTCCTGCCGCAGCTGTACGGCGTGGGGTACCCGGTGCTCGAACGCGGGGTCGCCGGGCAGTACGCGCTCGGCTTCCTCGCCGTGCTCGTGGTCGGCAAGGTGGTCGCCACGTCGCTCACGCTCGGCATCGGCGGATCCGGCGGGGTGTTCGCGCCCTCGCTCTTCATCGGCGCCATGACCGGCGCGGCCTTCGGCGAGGTCGTCGCGGCGATCGACCCGTCGATGCAGGAGCAGGTGGGCACCTTCGCCGTCGTCGGGATGGGCGCGGTCTTCGCCGGGTCGACGCGTGCGCCGATCACGGCGGGGATCATGCTGTTCGAGCTGACCGGTGCGTACGAACTCGTGCTGCCGCTGGTCGTCGCGGTCGTGATCGCCGGGGCGGTGTCGAAGGTGCTCTCGCGGGACACGATCTACACGCTGAAGCTCAGTCGCCGCGGTGTCGACCTGACCGACGCCGCGGTCCGGTCCCCGGAGCCATCGACGGCGGGTGGTGCGGCGCGGCCGCTCGGACCGGTGCTCGACACCGGGGCGACTGCCGGGCAGGCGCTCGAGACGATCGAGGGGGCCGGGGGTGGTCCGGTGGTCGTGGTCGACGGGGCCGGGCGCCTGGCCGGGGTCGTCACGGCGCGGTCCGTCGGGGACGCCGTGCTCGGGGACACCGCGTTCGCCGAGCGGCCCGTCACGGACGTGGTCGCCGACGTGGCCGCGGTGTCGGCGACGGCCCCGCTCGACGAGGTCGTCCGGGAGGTCGTCGATGCCGCCGACCCCGCGGGCCTGCCGGTCGTCGACGAGGACGGACGGCCCGTCGGGTGGTTGGGACAGGCAGACGCGTTGCGGCGCNCGCATCCCGCGCCCNCCNGNCCGCACNCNGACCCNNCCNNTCNCCNNGCGCCTCCCGTCCGCCTGGTCGTCGCCGTTACGGGCGCAGCAGCACCTTGCCGACGCGGCCGGCGGTGTCGCTGGCGCGCGCCGCGGCGCGGGCCTCGTCGAACGGGAAGACCTCGGAGACCGGCAGGGTCAGCGAGCCGTCCAGCACGCGCGAGATGAGCTCGCCGAAGAGCTGCTGCTTGAGCGGCGCGTCCATCGTCCTGCTGACGACGGCGCCCCAGAAGCCCTTGACCGTGAGCTGGCCGAAGATGACCTTGCCCGACGGGATCTCGAGGGTGGGGGAGGCCATCGCGCCGAAGACGACGAGGGTGCCGTTCTCGCCCATCACCGAGGCGATGTCACCGGCGGCCTTGCCGCCGACGGACTCGACGCCGGCGACGATCGGGGCGCCGCCCGTGATCGCGCGGACCTGGTCCTGCCAGTCGTCCGCGTCGGTGGCGACGATGCGGTCGATGCCCTGCTCGCGGAGTTCCTCGACGCCGGCGGCGCGACGGACGAGCCCGATGACGTTGATGCCCCGGGCCTTGCCGAGCTGGGCGACCATGCGGCCGACCGCGCCGTTGGCGGCGTTCTGGATGAGCCAGTCGCCCTCGTGCAGGTCGAGCGAGTGCAGCAGGCTGATGGCGCTGAACGGCATCGAGACGAGCTGCGCGGCGTCCTCGTCGGTCATCGCGTCCGGCACCGGGACGAGCCCGGCGGCGTTCGCGACGTAGTACTCGGCCCAGACGCCGAAGGTGCCGCCGGCGACGCGCTGGCCGACGGTGAGGTTCGTGACGCCCTCGCCGAGGGCCTCGACGACGCCGAGCGCCTCGGTGCCGGAGGCCGCGGGCAGCTCGGGCTTGAAGCCGTACGTGCCGCGGATGGTCCACAGGTCGTGGTTGTGGATCGGGGAGAGGACGGTGCGGACGAGGACCTCGCCCGCGCCGGGGGTGGGGACCGGGCGGTCCTCGGCGGTCAGCACGTCGGCGGGCTCGCCGAACTCGTGGTGGACGACGGCACGCATGGTGGTGGGGGCGGTGCTCATGGACTAGTCCTCCGAGACGGTGATGGTGACGTCGATGTTGCCGCGGGTCGCGTTCGAGTACGGGCAGACCTGGTGCGCGGCGTCCGCGAGGGCCTGGGCCTGGTCGTGCTCGAGCCCGGGCAGGACGACCTCGAGCAGCACGGCCAGCTGGTAGCCGCCCTCGCCGTTCGGGCCGATCTGCACGCGGCCGCCGACGGACGAGTCGGCGATCTTCACCTTCTGGCTGCGGGCGACGCCCTGCAGTGCGGAGTGGAAGCACGCGGCGTACCCGGCGGCGAAGAGCTGCTCGGGGTTGGTGCCGGCGCCGGAGCCGCCCATCTCCTTGGGGATCGCGAGGTCGAGCGCGAACGAGCCGTCGCTGGTGGCGACGCGGCCGTCGCGACCGGCTCCGGTGGAGAGGGCCTCGGCGGTGTAGAGGGCTTCCATGTGGTTCCTTCCTTCGTGGGGGTCAGTGGTCCGCTGCGGCGCGGTCCGGCGTCGCGGCGGCGTGCATGGTCTCGGTCAGCCGGTGCAGCGTCGCGATGAGTTCCGTCGCGGCGTGTTCGTCGGCCAGGCCCATCCCCGCGGCGATCGTCGACGGGATGTGGGCGAGCTCGCCGCGGATCGTGCGGCCGCGGTCACCGAGTGTGACCGTGACGACGCGTTCGTCGGCACTGCGGCGCTCGCGGCGGACGAGGTCGCCCTGCTCCATGCGACGGAGCAGCGGCGAGAGCGTGCCGGAGTCGAGCTGCAGGTGGTCGCCGAGGCCCGAGACGGTCTGGTCGCCCTCGATCCACAGCGTCACGAGGACGAGGTACTGCGGGTACGTGAGGCCCCATGGCTCGAGCAGGGACCGGTACGCCTGCGTGGTGGCACGGCTCGCCGCGTAGAGGGAGAAGCACACCATCTCGTCGGTCACGGGCATGCCACAAGGATTGCACGCAATTCAGTTGTGCACAACCTTATCGCGGACACCTGTCTTCGATCTGGCCGGGTCGCGCGCCGGTCGACCTCCCAGCATCACCGCTGTCCCGACCGCCGCGAGGACGACGGCGACGCCGACGACCTGCCCGGACGAGAGCGTCTCCCCGGCGACGAGGGTCCCGATCGCGAGCGCGACGACCGGGCTGAGGAGCCCGAGGAACGCCGGCACCCGGGTCGGCAGGGACGCGACGCCACGGAACCAGACGAGGTACGCGAACGCCGTCCCCACGATCGCCAGCCAGGCGTATGCCCCGACGGCACCGAGTGTCACCTCCGAGGTCGGGAGCGGCTCCACCACGGCGGTCAGTGCGGCCAGCAGGAGTCCGCCGGCGAGCAGCTGCCATGAGGTCGTCACGATCGGAGGCTCGGTCGAGGCCCAGCGCTTCGTGAGCACGACGCCGACTGCCATCGACCCCGCGCCGAGCAGGGCGGCGGCGACTCCGGCCGGGTCGAGTGCCGCCTCGGCGCGGAGCGCGACCAGGGCGACGCCGACGAGCCCACCGGTGCCGGCGGCGATCGTCACCGGTGTCAGACGCTCGCCGAGGAACCGGGATGCGAGCAGGGCGACGAGCAGGGGTTGCACGCCGCCGATCACCGCCGCGACGCCTCCGGGCAGTCGATCTGCGGCCACGAAGAGGAACCCGAAGAACGCACCGATGTTCAGGGTACCGAGCACGAGCGACCGCCACCACCACGAGCCGCGCGGCAGGCGCCGGCCGACCGCCAGCAGGACCAGGCCCGCGGGCAGGGCTCGCAGGGTGGCGGTGAGGAGGGGGTGCCCTGGCGGGAGGAACGTCGTCGAGACCGAGTACGTGGTGCCCCAGAGCGCCGGAGCGAGCGCCGTCACGGCGATGAGCGGAAGTCGATTGCTAAGCACTGAGTAAATGTAGCTCAGTGCTGAGCGATTAGGATCGCGGCGTGGACCACGTCGATCGAGTACTCGCGCAGTGGCGTACGGAACGTCCGGACCTCGACTCGAGTCCGATGGCCGTCATCGGGCGCCTGAGTCGGGCGGCGACCGCGGTCGAGGGGGTCCTCGCCGCGACCTTCGCCCGGCACGGGATCGACGCGTCGACCTTCGACGTGCTCGCCTCCCTCGCCCGGCAGGGTGCCCCGTACCGGCTGACGCCCGTCGAGCTCGCGACGCAGGCGATGGTGACCTCCAGCGCCGTGGCGCAGCGGCTGAACCGCCTGGAGTCGCTCGGGTACGTGCGGCGGACTGCGAACCCCTCGGACGGCCGGGGCAAGATCGTCGAGCTCACCGCCCGGGGCAAGGAGCTGCTCGACCGGGTGCTGCCGGACCACCTCGCGACCGAGCGGCGTCTGCTCGAGCGCTTCACGCCGGACGAGCGCGAGGCGCTCGCGGGCCTGCTCGAGCGCCTGGCCGTCTGATCCGGACGGCTCGCCGCGCAGGCGGTGCCGCGGACCGCGGACCGGGAGGCGCGGTGCGGGGCCGACCCGCGCCGTGCGTCCGTCAGTCGGGCACGTCGGTGCGCTGACGGGTCGGCTCGGCCGCACCGTCCTCGACGTCCTCGGGGCGGCTGCGCAGCCGCAGTGTCGCCGCGAGGCCGAGCACGAGGAAGCCCGCGGCGGACCAGGCCGCGGCGCGCGTGCCGTCGCTGAACGCCTCGGCCGCCGCGGCTCCGGCGGTCGGGCTCTGCTCGGTGAGGGCGGCGATGGACCCGCCGGACGACGCCACCACGGCGTCGGCGATCTGCGCGGCCGTGGCCGCGGGGGTGCCGGCGTCCTCGAGGCGGTGCTGGAGCAGGGTCCCGGTCGAGGTGAACAAGACCGTGCCGAGCACCGCGATGCCGAGCGCCGAGCCGATCTGGCGCGCGGTGCTCTGGGCGCCGGAGGCCTCGCCGCTCCGCTCGACCGGGACGTCGCGCAGCACGACGCCGGTCAGCTGCGCGGTCGCCAGCCCGACGCCGAACCCGTAGACGAACAGGCACGGCACGATCGCCCACCACGGCGTCGACGAGGTCACGACGAAGCCGATCGCCGCGACGCCCACGATCTCGGCGGCGATGCCGATGCGCACGATCCTGAGTGCGCCGATCCGCTGGCCGGCTGTCGCGGCGAACCCGCTCGCGACGAACGACCCGATCGCGAGGGCGAGCAGCACGAACCCGGTCTGCAGGGCGGAGTACCCGAGCACGTTCTGCAGCCAGATGGGCAGGGAGAGGATGATGCCGAACTCGCCGAGCGACACGATGAGCGCCGCGATCGACCCGTTCCGGAACGACCCGATCGTGAAGAGGTCGAGCGCGATGAGCGTGGAGCGGCCCGCGCGCTGCCGCCGCCGGGTCCAGAGCACGAAGGCCACGCCCGCGACGACGCAGACGAGGAACGCGTACGGGATCGGCGACAGCGGTCCGGGCCAGGTCCAGTCGCCGACGGTGAACCGGGTGGCGTTCGTCCACCAGCCGTACGTCCGTCCCTCGATGAGGCCGAACACGAGCGCGGCGCTCGTCACGACGCTGAGCACCGCGCCGACGACGTCGATCCGGCCGGCGTGCACGGTGTCGCGGGACTCGCGCACGGTCAGGTACGCGCCGATGACGATCGCGACGCCGAGCGGGATGTTGATGCCGAACGCCCACCGCCACGAGAAGTCCGTCGTCAGCCAGCCGCCGAGCAGCGGGCCCACGGCGACCATGCCGCCGATCGTCGAGCCCCAGACCGCGAAGGCGATCCCGCGCTCGCGCCCGGTGAAGGTCGCGTTGACGAGGGACAGGGTCGTCGGCAGGACCATCGCGCCGCCGACGCCCTGCGCGATGCGGGCGAGGACGAGCAGGTCGCCCGTCGGGGCCAGTGCGGCGAGGACCGACGCGAGCGCGAAGACGGAGACGCCGACGACCAGCAGGCGCCGTCGGCCGAACCGGTCGGCGAGGGAGCCGAACACGAGCAGGAGCGCCGCGAAGACCAGGGTGTAGCTCTCCTGCACCCACTGCACCGCCGTCGACCCGATGTCGAGGTCGCGGACGATGCTCGGGATCGCGACGTTCACGATCGTCGAGTCGACGATGATGAGCGAGACGGCGATGCTGATGACGACGAGTCCGGCCCAGCGTCGACGGTCGGGGGTGTGGTGGGTGCTCACGTGGCGGCTCCTCGGGTAGTCAGCATGCTGACGATCACCGTACGCCCCGAACGCGGACCTCGTGCAGCGCGCGCACGGGCGGGGTACGGACACCGTCGAGCGCGCCCCTGGCCGGGACGGTTAGGCTGACGTGACCCACGATGACCACCAACGACCTCGACAACTCAGCGACCACTGGAGCCGGCCCCACCCGCCGCACCGGTAGGGCGTCGTCCCACGGCAAGACGATCCTGATCGGGGAGCACGCCGTGGTCTACGGCGCACCCGCGCTCGTGCTGCCGGTCCTCGACGCCGTGGTCGTCGCGACGGTCACACCGACCGACGGCGCCGAGGGGCACCACCTCGAGTCCGCCGTGCACACCGGACCGCTCGACCTCGCCCCGGCCGCCGTGATGCCCACCGTGACCGCCGTCACCGCGACGCTCCGCCACTTCGGCGCGACGGACCGCCGGTTCCACGTGCGTGTCGACAGCGCGGTCCCCACCGCCCGGGGCATGGGCTCGAGCGCGGCGGTGGCGGCGGCGGTGACCGCGGCCGTCGCGGACGCCCTCGGCGAGCCCCTCGACGCCGAGACGCACCACGACCTCATCCAGGAGTGCGAGCGCGTCGCCCACGGTCGACCGTCCGGCCTCGACGCCCGCGGGGTCGTCGCGGACGCGCCCGTCTGGTTCGAGGGCGGCCGCATCGGACCGGTCGAGCTCGGCGCGCGGTTCGCCTTCGTCGTCGCCGACACCGGCGTGCCCGGTCACACGCGCGAGGCGGTCGCGGCCGTCCGTGCCCGCCACGACGCCGACCCGGACGCCACCGACGCCGTCGTGGACCGCATCGGTGCGCTCGCCCGACGCGCGCGGGCGGCACTCGTGGACGGCGACGCACAGGCGCTCGGTGCCACGATGGACGCCGCGCACGGGCTGCTCGGCGACCTCGACGTGTCGAGCGACGACCTCGACCGGCTCGTCGGCGCCGCACGTGCGGCCGACGCCCTCGGCGCGAAGCTCACGGGCGGTGGCCGCGGCGGGTGCGTGATCGCCCTCGCCACGGACGACGACCACGCGGACCGCATCGCGGCCGCACTGCGCGGCGCAGGTGCCGCAGCCACCTGGACCACCACGATCGGAGACCGCGCCTGATGACCGCCACCGCCGTCGCGCACCCCAACATCGCCCTCGTCAAGTACTGGGGCAAGGCGGACGCCGCCCTCGCCCTGCCGGCCACGGGCAGCGTCTCGATGGGGCTCGACGTGTTCCCGACGACGACGTCGGTCACCGTCGGGGACACCGCGGACGACACCCTGACCCTCAACGGTGCCCTCACGACCGACGGGGCGCTCGTCCGGGTCACGCAGTTCCTCGACCTCGTGCGCGAGCTCGCCGGGTCCTCCGCGCGCGCGTCCGTCGTCTCCGAGAACACCGTCCCGACCGGTGCGGGCCTCGCCTCGAGCGCCTCGGGGTTCGCCGCGCTCGCCACCGCCGCCGCCGCGGCCTACGGGCTCGACCTGTCGCCGCGCGACCTGTCCCGGCTCGCCCGTCGCGGCTCCGGCTCGGCCACCCGGTCGATCCCCGGCGGGGTCGCGGTGTGGCACGCCGGCGACGACCAGGGCTCCTACGCCGAACCGATCCCCGCGCCGCCGATGGCCATGGTCGTCGTGACGATCGACGCCGGCCCGAAACCGATCGGCTCCCGCGAGGCCATGCGACGCACCATCGCGACGTCGCCGTTCTACCCGGCCTGGGTCACCTCGACCACCGAGACCGTCGGTGACGTGCTCACCGCCTGCGCCGCCGGTGACTTCACCCGCATCGGCGAGCTGACCGAGAGCAACGCGCTCCGCATGCACGCCACGATCGAGGGCGCCTTCCCGCCCATCCGGTACCTGAACGCCCGCAGCGTCGCCGTGTTCGACGCCGTGGGCGAACTGCGCGCCGCCGGACTCGAGGCGTACGCCACCGCCGACGCCGGCCCGAACGTCGTCGTGCTCTGCAAGCCGGAGGACCGCTCGGCCGTCGCCACGGCGCTGGCGTCGTTCGGCGACGTCATCGAGTCCGGTACCGGACCAGGCGCGTACCTGGTCGGCTCCGAAGGAACGGGGACCGAGGACCCGGCGGCACACGCACCGGGCGTGGTCCGACCAGAGGAGTCCGCCGAGTGATCGAGTTCCGTGCCCACGGCAAGCTGTTCGTCGCGGGGGAGTACGCCGTCGTCGAGCCGGGGCAGCCGTCCGTCATCATCGCCCTCGACCGCGCCATCACCGCGCGGGTGAGCGAGGGGCACGGTGCCGGCAGCGTGCACTCCGAGGAGTACGGACACCTCCCGCTCACGTGGACCCGCGCCGAGGACGGCATCGCGCTCGACACCGAGCACCACCCCTACGACTACGTGATGGCGACGATCGACCTCGTCGAGAAGCTCCGAGCCGAGCAGGGCATCGCACCGCGCTTCCACGACCTCCGCATCCACAGCCAGCTCGACGACGCGAGCGGCCGGAAGTTCGGGCTCGGGTCCTCCGCTGCCGTGACCGTCGCGACGGTGGGGGCGCTCGACCGCTTCTACGGGCTGGGGCTCTCGCAGCGGAAGCGGTTCCAGGTCGCCCTGCTCGCCACGATCCGGGTCAACCCGCGGGCATCGGGCGGCGACCTCGCGGCGAGCACGTTCGGCGGCTGGCTGCGCTACAGCGCGCCCGACCGTGAGCGGCTCGCGGCCCAGCTCGACACCCGCTCCGTGACCGAGATCCTCGGCGACCAGGACGCGTGGGAGGGCTTCGACGTCCAGCGCCTGCCCGCCCCCGAGAACTTCGAGCTGCTCGTGGGCTGGACCGGTTCACCGGCGTCGACCACGAAGCTCGTCGGCGTCGTGCGTCGGCACCGGAACGGCGGCTACCAGGCCTTCCTCGACGAGAGCCGCGCCTGCGTCGACGACCTCACCGCGGGCCTGCAGACCGGCGACGCCGAGCGGGCCCTCGGTGCGCTCCGTCGCGCTCGCGGCCTGCTCCAGCGCCTCGGCACGTCGGTCGGCTCGCAGATCGAGACCGAGCGACTCGCGACCCTGTGCGACGTCGTCGAAGCGGCGGGCGGGGCGGCCAAGCCGTCCGGTGCCGGCGGCGGCGACTGCGGCATCGCCCTCGTCCCGGCGGACACCGACCTCGCCGGCATCCACCGCGCCTGGGAGGCGCACGACATCAGACACCTCAGCGTCGCGGTGCAAGCGCCCGAAGGGAGCGTCGATGACTGACCTGCTGACCCCGATCCCCACGAAGTGGGTGGGGCCGATCCGCATCAGCGGCAACGCGGTGGAGGGCGAGCACGAGGTGCCGCTCGCCACGTACGAGTCGCCGCTCTGGCCGTCCGTCGGCCGCGGTGCCCGCATCTCGCGCATGGTCGAGGGCGGCATCGTCGCGACCGTCGTCGACGAGCGCATGACGCGCTCGGTCGTCGTCCGTGCCGACAGCGCCGGCGCCGCGCACCTGGCGACGGGGCGCATCTTCGCGCGGCAGGACGAGCTCGAGCAGATCGTCGCCGGGCAGAGCCGCTCGCGAAGCTCATCGAGGTGCACCCGGAGATCGTCGGGGACCTGCTGTTCCTGCGCTTCGCGTTCACCACGGGCGACGCCTCCGGGCACAACATGGTCACGCAGGCGGCGGACAAGCTCCTGCCGGCGATCCTCGCGTGGGAGCCGGGCCTGCGGTACGTCAGCGTCTCGGGCAACTTCTGCACCGACAAGAAGGCCACGGCGGTGAACGGGCTCCGCGGACGCGGCCGGAACACCGTCGCCGAGATCGTCATCCCGGGCGAGGTCGTCGAGAAGCGCCTGCGGTCGAGCGCCGCCCGGATCGCCGAGCTGAACGTCGCGAAGAACCTGGTCGGGTCGACCATCGCCGGGGCCATCCGCTCCGCGAACGCCCACTACGCGAACATGCTCCTCGGGTTCTACCTCGCCACCGGACAGGACGCCGCGAACATCGTCGAGGGCTCCCAGGGCATCACGAGCGCCGAGGACCGCGACGGCGACCTGTACTTCGCGACCTCGCTCCCGCACCTCATCGTCGGCACGGTCGGCAACGGCAAGGGCGGTGACCTGCCCGTCGTCGAGGACGCCCTCGCGCGTCTCGGCTGCCGCGAGGACCGCGAGCCCGGCGCGAACGCCCGCCGTCTCGCCGCGCTGTGCGCCGCGACCGTCCTGTGCGGGGAGCTCTCCCTGCTCGCCGCGCAGACCAACCCGGGCGAGCTGATGGCCGCCCACGTCGCCATGGAACGCCGTGGCGCCAAGCCTGCCGGAGGTGCAGCATGACCCGCATCGGCATCCACGACCTCGCCGTCGCGACCGGGCACCACGTCCTCGAGCTCGACGACCTCGCCGAGCGCCTCGGCGTCGACCCGGCGAAGTACCACGTCGGCATCGGGCAGGACGCGTTCAGCGTGCCCGCGCCGGACGAGGACATCGTCACGATGGGCGCCGCCGCGGCGAAGGAGATCATCGACCGACACGGTGCCGAGGGCATCCGCACGGTGCTGTTCGCGACCGAGTCCGGCGTCGACCAGTCCAAGGCCGCCGGGGTGTTCGTGCACGGACTGCTCGGGCTGCCGCAGAACGTCCGCGTCGTCGAGCTGAAGCAGGCCTGCTACGGCGGGACCGCGGCCGTGCAGCTCGCCCTCGGGATCGTCGCGCGGGCTCCGCGGGAGCGCGTGCTGGTCATCGCCGCCGACGTCGCCCGGTACGACGTCGACACGGCCGCCGAGCCGACGCAGGGTGCCGGCGCCGCCGCGATGCTGATCGCCGCCGACCCCGACCTCATCGAGATCGAGCCGGCCGCCGGCGTCTTCACCGCCGACGTCGACGACTTCTGGCGGCCGAACGACCGCTCCACCGCACTCGTCGACGGCCGCCTGTCCGTGAGCGCCTACGTCGACGCGTTCGTCGGGGCGTGGGACGACCTCGCGGCGCAGGGCGGCCCGGCGTACGAGGACATCGTGCGCTTCGTCCACCACCAGCCGTTCACGAAGATGGCGCTCAAGGCGCACCGGAAGCTCACGCAGCACGTCGGGGTGCCCTTCGACGAGTCCGAGCTCGCCCTCGGCTTCACGTACAACAAGCAGACCGGCAACACCTACACGGCGTCGCTCTGGATCGGGCTCGCGGCCCTGCTCGACCTCGACGACGACCTCGCGGGGGAGCGCATCGGGCTGTTCAGCTACGGATCCGGCAGTGTCGGCGAGCTCATCACCGGCATCGTCCAGCCGGCGTACCGCGAGCACCGCCGCGAGGGGCGGGTCCGCGAGCTCCTCGCCGCACGGGTCCCGCTCTCGGTCGACGCCTACCGCGAGCTGCACGCCGCGGGTGCCGCGACGAGCGAGGACGTCGAGCGTCCGCGGGTCACGGCTGCGCCGTACCGCTTCGCCGGGGTGCGCGGCGGCGCACGCCGCTACGAGGCGACGCAGCGCTGAGGCGACGCAGCGCTGAGGCGACGCAGCGCTGAGGCGACGCAGCGCTGACGCGACCGCCTGACGGACGGGAGGCGCGGTGCCCGCTGGCACCGTCCCTCCCGTCCCGCACGACTCACGCCGCTGCGGACAGGACCTCGCGTTCCAGACGCTGGTAGCTCGTCTCCATGCCGTCCGTCATGCCGGTCGCGAGGATCATGTCCCGCTGCTCGCGGTCGGGGTAGGTGATGCGGAGCGTCATGAGCGTGACGCCGTCGGCCTCGTCGAACTGCAGGTCGTTGACGTTGGCCGGGAACGGCGCACCGGTCATCCGTTCGGTCGTGACCATGCGGCGTTCCGGCTCGATGACGAGGTGCTCGCCCTCGAACCCGAACGCCTCGCCCTCGGTGTCCCCGACGGGCGCCCAGGCCTGCCGGAACGATCCGCCGACGACCAGGTCGTCCTCGCACACCGTCATCTCCCACCCGTCCGGGCCGAGCAGCCAGCGCCGCATCAGCTCCGGCTCCGTGTACGCACGCCAGAGCAGGTGCCGCGGCGCCCGGAACGCGCGGGTGATGGCCACGTGGGTGTCGTCCACGATCTCGGTGACCGTGCCCCGGCCGAGGGCGTACTCGCGGAGGTCGGCCAGCACCGTGTCGAGCTGACCGAACGCCTGCTCGTAGCCGTCGAGCATGCCCATCTCGAGCATGGCGTCGAGGTCGGCGGCGGACGCGAACGACGTCAGCACCGTCACCCGTGACCCGCTTCCGACGGCCTCGAACGACAGCACGGTCTCGCTCGCGGGCAGCGCGTCGTCGACCGTGCCCTCAGCGTCGGAGAACAGGTCGCGGAAGGCGATCCGGCGGGGTTCGTCGACCTCGGACACCTGCCAGAGTGCGTGGAACCGTTCGCTCTCGGGCGAGGTCATCCGGTAGTGGGCGACGCCGCCGGGGCGCAGGTCGAACGACGTGAACGTTGCGGGGAACCCGGGCGGGCCCCAGAAGCGTTCGAGCTGCCGGGGATCCGCGAACGCTGCCCAGAGGCGTTCGACGGGGACGGGGAACTCGGCCACGAGGGTCACGGTGAGCTCCTCGGGGTCGGTGTGGACGGACGTGGTCGGCATCAGTGGCTCCCGTCGGTTCGGTGACTGCGACGCGCGCAGCCGTCCGTTCGGGACCACGCTAGACCGGTCTCCGCCCGAGCACGAGGAACCGAGGGTCGCGCACATCCCCGCTCGTGGGTACGGTGGGCGTACCGCGCGAGCGATCGACTCCGGCCCAGGGATCCGATGACGGCAGCACGCGCGGGAAGAGGGGGAACCACGCGTCGTGCGAGGAGTCCCGGATCAGGGGTCTCCCGGCCCACAGCGCCCCCTCTCCGTCGCCCTGGTCGTGGATTCGGGTTCCGCACCGGGGCGACGGACGGGGCGCCCGGTCGTGTGCCGGGCGCCGCCCTCGCCGCTCAGTAGACGTCGCGGACGTACCGCTTGCCGCGGCGCATGTCGGCGAGGTACGCCTGCGCGTCGTCCTCGCCCCGACCCCGCTGGCTGGCGATGACCGTCAGGAGCGCCCGCTCGACGTCCTTCGCCATGCGTGAGGCGTCGCCGCACACGTAGAAGTGGCCGCCGTCCTCGAGCCAGGCGTACAGCTCCGGGGCGTGCTCGAGCATCCGGGTCTGCACGTAGACCTTCTCGGCCTGGTCGCGCGAGAACGCCAGGTCGAGTCGGTCCAGCACGCCCTGCTGCTGCAGCTCGGTGAGCTCGTCCTCGTAGACGAAGTCGGTGTCGCGGTGCTGGTCCCCGAAGAAGAGCCAGTTCCGCCCGGTCGCCCCGGAGACGGCGCGCTCGTGCAGGAACCCGCGGAACGGCGCGATGCCGGTGCCCGGTCCGACCATGATCATCGGTGCGCTGTCGTCCGCCGGCACGCCGAACGACGCGTTCGGCTGCAGGTAGACGTCGACCGTGCCGTCCGGGTCGACCCGGTCCGCCAGGAAGGTCGAGGCGACGCCGGCGTACATGCGGTGCGGGTCGCCGTAGCGGACGGACGCGATCGTCAGGTGGATCCGGTCCGGGTGCGCGAGCGGGCTCGACGAGATCGAGTACTGCCGTGCCTGCAGCGGCCGGAGGTTCGGCAGCAGTTCGTCGAGTCCCGGCGCCGCCGGTCCCGCGTCGCGGAGCAGGTCGAGCACGTCGCGACCCCACAGCCAGCGGTCGAGCTCGTGCTTGTCGCCGTGGGAGACGACGGCGGCGAGCTCCGACGACGGGGCGCGCTGCACGAGGTCCGCGATGAGGTCCTTCGAGGGCGTCCGGATCTCGCGGTCCGTCCGGAGGACCTCGGCGATCGCGCGGCCGTCGAGCGTCTCGGACCCGTTCGCGCCGACCTGCTCGAGCAGCTCGCCGACGAACACCTCGTCGTTCGTCGGCACGACGGCGAGTGCGTCGCCCGCTGCGTACTCGATCCCGGAGTCGCCGAGGTCGAACTCGTAGTGGCGGATCTCCTTCGCGCTGCGCGGCGAGGAGAGCAGCCGGTTCTCGACCAGGGCGGACGGGTACGGGTTGCGCTTGTTCCACCGGGAACCGGGCCGGGAGGCACGGCTCGTGCCCGCCCCGCCGGTCGCGGTCGCCGACGTGGCCGGGTCGCCGGCGGGGCCGGATGCGCTCGGCTGCGCGCCGGCCTCTGCCGCGAGACGGTCGAGCACCGCGGCGGTCCACAGCGCGGCGGGGTCCTCGAAGTCCACGTCGCAGTCGACGCGGTCGTGGATGCGGGTCGCGCCGAGCTGTTCGAAGCGGGTGTCGAGGAGCTTGCCGGCCTGGCAGAACTCGTCGTAGCTCGTGTCGCCGAGCCCGAGGACGGCGTACTGCAGCCCCTCGAGCCGGGGCACGGTGGTCGCCTGGATCGCGTCCCAGAACAGTCCGGCGTTGTCGGGCATCTCGCCCTCGCCGTACGTCGAGGTCACGACGAGCACGTGCGACATCGAGGCCAGCTGCTCCGGCGTGACGGCGTCGAGCGGCGTGGTGCGACCACCGAGGCCACGCGCCTTCGCGCCGGCGACCAGCTCGTCGGCGAGGAACTCCGCGTTGCCGGTCTGCGTGCCGAACAGCACGTCGACCGTCGTCGTCGGGGCACCACCGGCGGCCCGCTTGCCCGCGGCGGCGATCCCGGCGATGAACCCCGCGAGCCAGGACTCCTGCGCCGCGGAGAACGGGGCGTCGACCGGGATCAGCCGCCCGGTGGGAGGGAGGGTGCTCATGCCGACACCACCTCGGTCGGGGCCTGCGGCGCACGGCCGGCGATGTCCTCGAGCGCCGCGTTCGCGAGCAGCTCGTCGAAGCGCGCCGCCCGGACGCGTCCGGCGTTCTTGGCGTTCTGGTGCATGATCCACCCCGTGGTGCCCGGCATGTCCGTGCTGCGGTTGTTCCGCTGCGCGAGCGCACGCTTCGAGTCGTCGAGTCGCTTGACGGCGATGAGGGTCGCGAGCTCGTCGTCCGCGAACCGGTCGAACGTGCTGCGGAGGTACTTCACGACGCGCTGCTTGACCTGGAAGTCCTCGGTCAGGACGAGGTTCTTCACGGCCTCGGTCACGCGCGGGTCGTTCGGGCCGCCGCCCGGGACCCGCTCCTGCGCGACGTCCTGCGCGACCCCGAGCACGGTGTACGAGGACAGCAGCGAGAACATGTCGTCGCCCTGGTCGCCGAGCGCGGGGGCACGGCCGTCGAGCACGGTGCGCCGGTCGCGGTAGTCGACCTTGAACGCACGGAGCTTGTCGGTCGCCACCGAGTTCGCGAGCTCGTCGAGCAGCTCGGGGCGGGTCGCGGCGGCGAGGATCTCGTCGGCGTCCTGGGTGAGCAGGAGCGCCCGCGGCATGCCGACGTACACGTGCTGGCGGGTGGTCTCCCACTCGGCGAGCAGACGCTCGGCCAGCGCCGAGCCCGTCGCCTCGAGGTGCCACTCGAGCAGCAGGCGCGCCGCTGCCTCGTGGAACGCCCCGCGCTCGGTGTCGGTGACCGGGAACACCAGGAGCGAATCGGTGCTCGCACGCTCGGTGACCTCGCCGGACGGGTCGTACTGGTACAGGAACCCGCCGGACATGCCGTTGCCGAGCCCCTTGCCGAAGGCGCCGAGGTTGAACACGGCACCGCCCGTCATGTACTCGCAGCCGAAGTCGCCGACGCCCTCGACGACCGCGGTCGCCCCGGAGTTGCGCACGGCGAACCGGTCGCCGGCCTCGCCCTCGACGAACGTGCGGCCGCCGGTCGCGCCGAACAGCGCGAAGTTGCCGACGAGGACGTTGCCGCCCTGCCCGGTGCTCCCGCCGCCGGGGGCGCGGACGATGATCCGCCCGCCGCTCTGGCTCTTGCCGACACCGTCGTTCGCGGTGCCGGTGTGCTCGAGGTCGATGCCGTCGTTGTTGAACACGCCGTAGGACTGCCCGGCCGAGCCGAGCGTGCGGATCGTGACCGCGCCGTCGACGAGCCGGCGGCGGCCGCGGTCGTCCGTGGTGATGGCCGGGTGCCCGGACAGGTCGGTGTCGCGGAGCTCGTGGTTGAGCAGGCGCTCCACGTCGATGCCGAGCTGACCGCCGACGGACTTGTCGCTGTTGCCGAGCAGGACGCCGTGCACGAGCACGTGCGCCTGCTCGTGGTCGATCAGGGCCGTGCGGACCCGCTCGAGCAGCGCGTCGTCGGTGTGGAAGTCCTTCTCGAGGTACTCCGGGTCGGTCACGACCTTCTCCGGGACCTGCGCGAGCAGGTTCCGGACGTCGAGGCGCCCGACCGACGCCGGGTGGTCGAGGAGCTGCAGCAGGTCGGTGCGGCCCCGGGCCTCGCGCAGGGAGCGCAGACCGAGGCGGGCGAGGATCTGCCGCACGTCGTGCGCGATGTTCAGCAGGTACTGCGCGAGCGCGCGGGGGTCGCCCTCGAACGCCTCGGCGTTCGTGGTGAGGCCCGCCGGGCACTTCACGTTGCAGTTCTTCGCCATCACGCAGCCGAGCATCAT
The DNA here is from genome assembly GCF_000333375.1 of Curtobacterium sp. B18. Lineage (GTDB taxonomy): Bacteria > Actinomycetota > Actinomycetes > Actinomycetales > Microbacteriaceae > Curtobacterium. Next base: position 2,846 of record NZ_BACZ01000058.1, on the reverse strand, counting down.
CAGCGCGGTGGTGCCGAACTCGAAGCTGTCACCGCCGAGGAGCGCGCTCGTGACGACGTCGCTGCCGGTCTGGTGCGCGCCGGAGCAGCGGAGCGTGACCTTCTGGCGCAGGCCGTTCGCGACGAGGGCCTGGTGGACCTCGGCGACGCCGATCTCCGCCGAGCGGCCGGCGTACTTCAGGCTCGTGACGGCCGCGGCGCCCGTGCCACCGGTGTTCCCGGCGACGTTGATGACGTCGGCACCGGCCTTGGCCACACCGACCGCGATGGTGCCGATGCCCTCGGAGGACACGAGCTTCACGATCACCCGGACGCGGGCGGCCTTGCAGTCGTGGATGAGCTGCGCGAGGTCCTCGATCGAGTACGTGTCGTGGTGCGGGGGCGGCGAGATGAGCTCGACGCCGGGCGTGCCACCACGCGCCGCGGCGATGTCCACCGTGACCTTCGGCGCGGGCAGCTGGCCGCCCTCGCCCGGCTTCGCGCCCTGGCCGATCTTGATCTCGAGCTCCTCGAGCATCGGGTCGGCGAGGTAGCCCGCCCAGATGCCGAACCGTCCGGAGGCGAACTGCTTGATCCGCGAGCCGCGGATCGTGCCGTAGCGGGAGTGGTGCTCGCCGCCCTCGCCGCTGTTCGACATGCCCCCGACCATGTTCGTGCCGTGCGCGACCGCCTCGTGCGCGGTCGCGACGAGCGCGCCGTGGCTCATCGCGCCGGACGCCAGGGTCCGGGTGATCTCGTGCGCCGGCTGGACCTCGTCGAGCGGGACGCTCGCCGGGGCGTGCTCGAACAGGGCGAGCAGCTCGACCGCGGAGCCGGTGGCGCGGAGCGTCACCTGGGCGTCGTCGACGGAGTCGACGTCGACCTGGCCGGGGTGCAGCAGTGCGAGGCCGTCCGCGAGGGCGGCGTGGCGCAGTGCACCCGTGGTCCCCGTCGACGTGAGCTCGAGGCGGAAGCGCGCCGTGCCTCCAGGCAGGTCCTGGTCGTCCGACGGACGCGAGCCGGAGAGCCCGCGCACCGTGACGCTGGCGTTGCCGCTGGTCGAGAAGCGGCCGAGCTCGCGGGCGAAGTCCTCGGCCGTGTCGATGCCGGTCACGTCCGCGGGCAGGGCGAGCACGTCGCGGAGCGCCGCGGGACGGCGCGAGCGCTCGTCGTGCGTGGTCTGCAGGAACGTGACGTAGCCCGGCGTGATCCGGTGCGCGTCGATCTCGGCGTCGCTCAGCCGGTCGTAGCCGGTGTTGCGGTACGCCGTGTCGGTGATGCCGAAGGCGTCGTCGAGCTGCCCGAGGGTGAGCAGCCGAAGGGCCTCGGAGTCGCCGGAGCGCTCGAACGACGGACGCTCCTCGGTCATGCCGCCGAAGCCGCGCACGCTCGCGACACCGAACGAGTGCCCGGCACCGTCCGAACGCTCCTTGAAGAGCCCGAGCATCGGCACCTGGCCCTCGGAGGCGACCGTGCGGGCGCGCTCGTGCCAGTCCGTGGCGGCCTGGGCGATGCGGGCGAATCCGACACCGCCGACGGGGGCCTGCATGTGCGGGAAGACCCGGGCGAGCAGGTCGTCGCGGGTGTCCAGGTAGTTCGGCTCGAAGAACTCGCCGCCGATGTAGCTCTCGGCCGTGCAGAGCCCGACGCGGCCCATCGTCTTCGCGAGGGCCTTCTCCGCCGCCTTCCGGAAGCGCTTGAGCGCGAGGTCGGTCGCGGTCAGCTCACCGGCGGGTGCGGGGGCGGCGGGGTACTTCTCCTCCGCACGGAGGCGTGCGCTGAGGCTGTACACGGCCGCGGCACCGAAGCCGAGGGCCGTCGCCACGTGGTGCGACGACGGGAGCTGACCGGACTCGGCGACCACGGACACCCGCAGCCGCAGCCCGGTCTCGATGAGTCGCTGGTTGACGGCGGCCACGGCGAGGATCACCGGCAGGGCCGCGTGCGTCGATGACACGTTGCGGTCCGTGAGGACGGCGATCCCGCCGGTCCGCTCGGCGAACGCGGTCACGGCCTCGGCGAGCTGCTCGGTCGCGGCACGGACCGCGTCGGCGTTCGCCTGCTCGTCGCCGAGCACCGGTACGTAGAGCATCTCGAAGCGCTCGAGCGGGACGATGTCCTGCTCGCGCAGGCGCACCATGTCGAGGTGCCCGAGGATCGGAGACTGCACCACCAGCTGTCGGCTGGCCGTGCCCGTGCCGTCCGGCTTCGCCCCGAGTGCCACGCGCATCGACATGCCGTCGGCCTCGCGGATCGAGTCGAGCGGCGGGTTCGTGACCTGGGCGAAGCGCTGCGAGAAGTACTTCGCCATGCCGCCCTCGGTGTCGCTGAGCGCGTTGATGGCGTTGCCGTAGCCCATCGCCGAGATCCGCTCCGAGCCGTTCTGCAGCATCGGGTCGAGCATGAACCGGAAGCTCTCCTGGTTCAGCGAGTACGCCACGTAGCGGCCCGCGAGCGACAGGTCGCCCTCGTAGCCGAGGGTGGTCGTCGTGCGCTGGTACTCCGGCGCCGGGACGTCGTCCAGGTTGACGCGCGCCGCGTCGAGCAGGGCGCCGTAGGGCTTCCGTGCCGCGAGCATCTCGAGCACCTCGCGGGTGCGCATGAGCGTGCCGGTGCGGTGGTCGACGACGAGCATGCCGCCGGCCTCGATGCGCCCGCGGTGCACGACCTCGTCCGCGGCGAACTCGACCTGGCCGGCCTCCGACGACACCATCAGGTACTCGGCCGTCTGCACCGAGCGCAGCGGGCGGAGGCCGAGCCGGTCGAGCCGGGCACCGACGACGTCGCCGTCGCTGAAGATCACCGCTGCCGGGCCGTCGTTCTTCTCCTCGTAGAGCGAGAAGTACTCGAGCAGTCCCGACCTCGGGG